>JAJCYJ010000578.1 GCA_029262975.1 Saprospiraceae bacterium | reverse complement strand
TTTGGCAGATGGAAAGCCACTATCCATTTCAATAGCTACAAATGATACGACCATTGTCCTTATTAATGTACTGGCAGGAGAAGTTTGGTTATGTTCTGGCCAATCAAATATGGAAATGCCCTTGAAAGGTTGGTTGCCAAGGGACCCACTTGATAATTCTGAAGATGAGATAGCAAATGCAAATTACCCGACTATCCGAATGTTTACTGTCAAAAGGAATAAATCATTTACACCGCTGGATGTTGTAGATGGAGCATGGGAAGTATGTACTCCAGAGAATGCTCCTGAATTTTCTGCGGTTGCGTATTTCTTCGGCAGAAAACTCCACAATGAACTAGGCGTCCCCATTGGTCTTATTCACTCCAGTTGGGGCGGATCACCCGCTCAAAGTTGGGTGGAGGCAGATTTTATTGAAAAAGTGGAGGGATATGAACCTGTCAAAGAACAAATTGCCAAAGCGGCTGATAAAACATCTCCTTATAATCAATGGATAGCCACCATGAAAAAGATTGGCCAGGATGAATTTATTGGAAAAGAGAATTTCAAACTAGAAGATCAGGCGTTTAGTAAATACAAGGATACAGATTATGAAGATTCTTCCTGGGGCGTTGTTTCTGCATCGACTATGGATACTGTTTTCCAAAAAGATGATTACAATGGAATGGCTTGGTTTAGACAAGAATTTACTTTCGAAGGTGATGTTCAGTCCTCGGAGTATCAACTGTTCCTTGGTCAGGTAAAAGATTTAAATGCCACATTTATCAATAGCACTCTGGTAGGCAGAACTGAGCGATGGGGTGATCATCGTACCGATCAAATATTCAATATACCGGCTGGAATATTGAAAAAAGGAAAAAACGTATTGGCCGTCAGAGTGATTGATAATTGGGATACAGGGGGACTATATAGTAAACCATCAATCCAGGACAAGCATGGTCAGACGATAGTGGGATTAGATGATTCATGGACTTACAAGCATTCGGCTATTCTGATCGATGGTGACAACTACATTTTACCAAATGGGTATACCTCCAGAGTCAACCCGGAACCAGGAACATTATCATTACATCCGCATACGCCAACAGTACTCTACAATGCGATGATCGCACCCCTTATTCCATACGCTATTAAAGGAGCTATCTGGTATCAGGGAGAATCCAACAGGGGCAAAGCCACACAATATCATACCTTGTTTCCAGCAGTATTTAACAGTTGGCGCAGCAATTGGGGCATTGGTGATTTTCCATTCTATTATGTCCAGTTGGCCTCATTTACCTATAACAGTGACAATGTCGCTGAGTTGCGCGAGGCCCAACTTGAAACCCTCAAAGAAAAGAATGTAGGGATGGCGGTTACTGTGGATATCGGAAGCCTGACGACCATCCATCCGCCTAACAAACAGGATGTGGGTAAAAGACTCGCTTTATGGGCTTTAGCAAAGGATTACAGCAAAGCAGATCTGGTTTACTCCGGTCCGCTTTTTAAAAGTGTTGATTTTAAAGATGACAAAGCAATTGTTTCCTTCGACCATATAGGTGGGGGTTTGTTTTCACCCGATAAAGAAGTGAGCCATTTCGAATTGGCAGGAGATGAATTAATTTTTCATCCGGCAAGTGCTTTTATCAAGGATAATAAAGTAATTGCCCAATCCGGAAATGTTCAAAAACCAACGATTGTACGATATGGATGGAGCGCCACCGCTATGCCTAATTTGTTTAATGAAGAAGGTTTACCTGCTTCGCCTTTCAGATCAAGCAAGGGTGTACGTCTTGGACCTGAAGAAGTATACCCGTCTAAAAACGTGGAAATTAAATATCACAGTGATTGGACAAAAGAGCATTATCCCTCAAGAATCGATGAGTTCAGAAAAGATCCTTTGAATTTTGGAGATATCGTATTCCTGGGAAATAGTATAACCGAAAGTGGTAGAAATTGGGGGCAAAAACTTGGGCTTAACAATGTTAAAAACCGGGGTATCTCAGGAGATGTAACAGATGGAGTACTGAAGCGACTGGATGAAATCACACATTTTAAAGCCAAGGCAGTCTTCATTCTGATTGGAATAAATGACTTGTCAAATCTTTATTACCAGAAAAAAATACCATCTGCCGAATATGTAGGAAATAACATCCTGAAAATAACTGAGTCGATAAAAAATAAATCCCCAGAAACCCAAATATACCTTCAAACGGTTTTGCCGAATGCCAACGAGGAAATGCGAGAGAGCATAAATATTGTAAATACAATGATTAAATCTAATGAACAGAAAGGCAGATATAAGGTAATTGACCTACATAAAAAATTCAAAGGTGAAGATGGTTTGATGAACCCCGAATTAACAACTGATGGTGTCCATCTTAATAAAGCAGGATATGACTTGTGGATTTCGGAATTAAAATTATTTATAAACTAATAAATGGGTGGAGTTAGAAAATGAATCCAGGTCTATACTTCAGACGAAGGGATAATGACAAGGAAATTGGCTTTACATCAATAACCGGTCCGGAGGATAGACAAAAATGCCGGAAGCGGGATTACTAGATAAAGCAACCCCGAACCGATAGCAAATAAATTATTATGCATAAAATATACACATTTTACTTGTTCATAGCACTATCCTTCTTTAGTGCACATGGGGATGCCCAGGAAAGGGTATTGTATAAAGAGGTGGATTCCATAAAATTATTCATGGAGGTTTATACCCCTGACGAGGGGGTAAATGATCAGGCGGCCATATTATTTTTCTTTGGCGGTGGTTGGAAAGGAGGGAGGATATCTCAATTTGAACATCAGGCAAAATACTTCTCAAAAAGAGGATTGGTATGTTTTTTAGTTGAATACAGAACGGAAGGCCAACATAAAGCCACGCCATTTGAGTGTGTAAAGGATGCTAAATCGGCGATGCGTTATGTTAGAGAAAACGCCGATAGATTTAACATTGATCCGGAGAAAATCACTGCCTCAGGAGGCTCAGCAGGGGGCCATCTTGCTGCGGCAACCGCTTTGATTGAAAAGTATAATGAAGGATTTGATGATCTTTCTATCTCTTGTGTCCCAAATGCCTTGATCCTTTTTAATCCCGTTTTTGATAATGGCCCAGGAGGTTATGGATTTGAGCGTATAGGGAATGCCTACAAAGATTTTTCGCCCTTACACAATATTCAAACCGGAGCTCCGCCAACCCTCATTTTGTTGGGAACAGAAGATCATCTTGTTCCGGCAGCAACTGCCGAATATTATAAAACAGTGATGGAAAACGTGGGAAGCAGGTGCGAACTGAAATTATATGAAGGGCAAGGTTCATGGCTTCTTTAACTATAGAAGTTTTGAAAACTATAAAAGCACTGTAATGGAAACTGACAGATTTTTAACGTCACTGGGATACCTGGATAGGGAACCTAAAGTGAAGATAGAATAAGAGTGTTTCGACCACAATCGAAGGAAATCCCAGTAAATAAATTCTATTAGAAATTATGAAAGAAATAACTAAACTCGGAGTGATTATTATAACCGTGATGTGCTCATTAGGGCTTACGACTCAAACAAATTTTCAAATTGCTCATAGCTCATCAGAAATGCCGGGAATAGCGCCGGAATCCCTGCAATCGTTGACGGCAATTCAATCCTCTGAAATTGAAGAATCTCACTTCGAATCTAAAAGGTATTTATTGCTTGATAGCCGAATTATTGAAAAAACTGAAAATGTAAAACTGGAAGTAGGAAAAGTAGAAAAACACGACGCCAATCCTCTCTTTGGAGAAGAGAAAGAATGGGAAATGCGTTTCGATAACTTCTATGGAAATGTAATTTTTGATGAAGAAGAAAACATCTTTAAATGTTGGTATAGCCCGTTTATTGTTGATTCTGTGTCCCACGGCATAACATTGGAACAACGCAACAGAAAATTCAAGCCGCCGGATAACCGAGAAATGGGAGTGCTCTATGCAACCTCAATAGATGGCATTAACTGGGAGAAACCGAGCCTGGGCCTGGTCGAATATAATGGTAGCACCAAAAACAATATTATTTGGAGAGGCCCGCATGGTTCAGGTATTCACAAAGATAAATTTGATTCGGATCCTCTTCGTCGTTACAAGCTTATATACAAAGAACCAGGTTTTGGTTCGGGTAAAAAAATGCTTGTGAGCTTTTCTGAAGATGGTGTGAATTGGAGCGAACCCTTGCAAGCAATGGGCGTTGATGCCGCGGGGGATACGCACAACAATGCATTTTGGGCCCCAACATTAAACAAATATGTGGGGATCACCCGAACAAGGAGTGAAGAATTTGGACGAGAAGTAGCCAGGATCGAAAGCGATGATTTTGTCAATTGGACTAAAGAAGAAGTGGTGTTACATGGAACAAACAAGGATCTACAAACCTATGCCATGCCCACATTTTATTACAGTGGACTCTATCTCGGGCTGGTAGCTGTTCATCAACAAAGTACGGATAGAGTTTGGACAGAATTGACCTGGAGTCCTGATACACACAACTGGTTCCGGATTGATGAAGGCAATCCTCTTATCGCAGGTTCTGAGAAAAAGTTGGATTACGATTTTGGCTGTGTGTATGCTTGCGCGTCCCCAGTTTTTAAAGACGACAAAATATGGATCTACTACGGCGGGAGCGATTATTTGCATTTTGGATGGAGAAATGGTTCTCTCGGCTTGGCGACTTTACGTCCTGATGGTTTTGCTGGATATGTGCAAAAGGACAGAAGTCGTGAAGGCATTGTCACGACTCAACCAATCAATCTCACTGGTGAGGTATTGAAGTTGACTGCAGATGTAGAAAATGGCGGTTCAATTCACATTACTATTTTGAACAGTGATGGAAAGGAAATTGCCACTGCTAAATCTATTACAAAGACAATCACCGATGAAATACTTCAACTCAATAATAAGATAGAGGAAGAAAACATCAGCCTTAAGATTGTATTCAACAAGGCTAAGGTGTATTCATTTTGTTCCTAATGACAGACTTGTATAAAACTTTTAACATGAAAAATCCTACTAGTAAAATAATCCAAGCCCTTATTGTCCTTATTTCATTAATGCC
Organism: Saprospiraceae bacterium; assembly: GCA_029262975.1. GTDB lineage: Bacteria > Bacteroidota > Bacteroidia > Chitinophagales > Saprospiraceae > JAJRXG01. Next base: position 1,811 of record JAJCYJ010000578.1, on the reverse strand, counting down.
GGCCGTGAAAAGCCTTCATGCCCAAGAGACTCACCTGCTTTCTTCCAACTCCTATGTAAAGGAATACAAGGTGGCTGGCCCCTTTCATCAGAAAGATCTCCATCCGGATGAATTTTCCGATCTGTTGGAAATCGAATTCATTGAGGATGAAGGAAATTTTGGTATTGAAAAAGATACCACCAAGACATTTCTGGCCAGATCAGCACCTGCAGGACGATTTGGCCGTGCCGTTGATTTTAATAAGATCCTGGGCGACAGTGCAGTAGCGCTTGCCTATGCACATTTTAAGGTTTATGCACCTGAAATTACCGAAGCCTTATTCATAGTTTCAGCTGCGGACGGGGCTAAAATATTCGTGGAAGGAAAGAATGTTCAGACGTTTCTCAGGCAAGGTCAATTTTTCGCCACACTTCAAAAAGGGGATAACCATGTCGTGATAAAGGTTCCCAATCGGGATTGGGGCTGGAGGTTGTCCGTCAAGATCCTCGATGCAAAACAAGCCGGAGAGTATTTGGCTGAGGCCGATGAAGAAAGTGAATATCAGCAATATTTAAGCAGCAAACTGCAAGTAAAAACTGGGGGTAATGCGGACCCCAGGTTTCGTCCCGGGAGTTTTCCTGAATTGGTGTTCGACAAACCTCAACTCGTTAAGAAATACCTGGGCGGCAGTTATCAGATGAAAGTAAGGTGGTTTGATGGTGAACTTGTCGAAGTACAGTATCCGAAAAAGCCAGGGAGGTATGCATATTATGCCGAAATAGAAGGACAGAACGGTATTGTGTTAAAAAGATCCGCAACCCTATTCTGTTCCGCAGACTGGAGAGGTCAGCTTCAGAGACTGAGGGCAGATCTTAATTTTATTTGGACGAACGGTATTGCGGAAAGCACATGGACAGCACATCGTGAGGCTATAGGTGAATACGCGGGATTTGTCATATTGTCTTCGACGATGCTTCAGAAAGAGGGTTCGGTCCTGCTGGCCTTTGCAGATGAGATGAATAAGAAACAGTTGGCGCCAGGCCCTCTTCACACCCCCCTTATCGTCGATGGGGACTATCACGCCAAACTGAAACAAAAGATCCTCGGAGTTGAGAACAAATATCCGAAACTAAAACCACCTTCCATCACGGAGCCCCCGGCACCGGTACTCGAAAATCTATCCGATGTCGAGGCCTTGGATTTTGAAGCCATGACAAAAGAAATCGCAATGGCAGCGCATAAATGGATGGATAATGGGGGTGCCCCTTTCGATATGGTCGTTTCCAAGGGTGGCAAAATACTTTTCCATGGAGTATTCGGAGAAGACGGTTATGGGAAATATACGACGGAAACACCTACAGAAATTGCTTCGATTACGAAATTGTTGACGGGAGTACTTTTTGCTCAATTTGTCGACCAGGGGATAATCGGTATTGACGATCCTGTTGGCAAATATCTTCCGGAATTCCCTACAACGGGCCCACGTGCAGTCACTTTGCGTCATTGCTTCACACACACCAGTGGATTTTACGGCCATATGCTCTATGATGGAGTACACAATCCGTGGTTGGAAAATACCTTGATCCATGTGATTAAGGAGGATACCGTAGGAGTGGCCCACCAGTACAACGGCATGGGCTATGATCTTGCCGGGAAAGTGATGGAAGTGGTCTCCGGAAAAAGCATATTCCGACTGTTACGCGAGTATCTCTATGACCCCCTTCAAATGAACCATACCGTACACGATATGGACATGGGGTTGAGTTGTCAGAGTACGGCCTATGATTTGTCCAAGGTTGCCCAGTTTCTGATCAACGGCGGGATGTATGACG
>JAJCYJ010000577.1 GCA_029262975.1 Saprospiraceae bacterium | reverse complement strand
CCAATGCTGCTCGTGGTGAGAATGTCTTTTGATCTGTAAAATTATATCCGTCATATCTGCCAGCTAAAAACAAATCCAGCTTACTTCCGAATTTTAATTTTGCCTGTATGTATCCTCCAAATATTCTATAATCATCATCTTCTTCGTTGCGACCATAAACGTGATTTTCAGTATTCGCTTTGGCATTTCGGAAATCAAAACCTGTAGTCCATTCTGCATCTAAGAAGTTAGGTGTCTCAAAGTTGTATTGCACCTGGGCCTCAAAATGCGTTCGCTCCAGAGGTACGATTAACCCAGTCCTGTTTAGATAAACGGGATCACTGTCATCACCGCCATCATTTTTAATAAAGTAGGTCTGAGCAAAAAGACCTTTGTGATTTAATCTTACCTGGCCCCAAACTTCATTAGAACTTGTAAATCCTTCTCCCAGGTCATTGTAGAATATAGAGCTTCCAGCATTCCAGCCCCCTGACCCGATTACAGAAGTATTTTCATCAGGCCTGAAATGCAATTGTCCGTTTACCGCAGCAGCCCAGTATTTTGGGTCCTGCACTTTCCCTGTAGAGAATAATAGCGGACCATCTTGCTGCGGATCTACAAATCCTCCAGGCGTTACGAATCCGCGACTTACAGTTTCCTGAAAATTTGCCAATACGGCATCATCTACCGGATCACCAGCTTTTAGTGTAAAGTCATCTCCGCTCCCATAACGTGCGTTAAACTTATAACCGAATGTGGCCTCTTCGTTATGTCCGGCATGTCTGATGGCCGTCTTAAAGGTGTTGAGTTCACCATATATCAGCTCCACAGTGGTGCCAGGATGTCTGAAGGGATCTTTAGATATAAAGTGTACGACCCCTGAGGTTACATCCGGACCATATAGAGCGGAGCCTGGACCCAATACAACCTCGATACGCTCAAGATCTATGTTATTAATGGGAGAATTTTGAGAATCAAATAATTCCAGTCCCGGTGTAATCAATGATCTATAATCCAACATGGGAAATACATCTGTAGAAAATACGCCACTACTTCCTCTAAGAGCCAGATTTATTCTTTGTCCTGTCTGTTGTTGTAATTCTACTCCGGGTGTATTAATCAAGGCTCTGACAGGTGATACCGATCCTCCTGAACTCGCTACCTCAGCTGCACTTATTACAGATACTGCTGCCGGCGCTTCCTGCAGCTTTTCAGCTCTTCTCGAAGCAGAAATTATCACTTCATTAGCTAAAATACTTGCAGAGACCATAGTGATGTTCACGCTATTTCCGTCATTTATTATGACCGTTTGGGACTCATAGCCAATGTATGAAAGGGTTATTAAAACAGGGTAGGGGCTCGCTGTCGAAAACTCAAATGATCCATCTAATTCAGTTATGGTACCTTGGGAGGTGCCTGCAATAACCACATTCGCGCCGATAAGAGGCTCCCCTGAATCACTACCTGAAACGACCCCCGAAATGGTATTCTGCGAAAGCAGTGTCGTTGATAAAAATAAAGTGGAAATAAAAAAGTACAGTATAAGTTTTTTCATAATCATTTATTCTTTACTCTCACAAGAAGAGAAAGTTCGTGAATATTCATATCAATATTAACGAATTTGGGGTAAAAATGGCCTATATGTGGTTAACCGGATTAGCTATTCAACGTAGTTCTCTAATTAATGAACGTCTTGCCTTAATCTTCGTACCGGCTATTCAGGCGGTCAAATTGGAAATACTTGACTCTAGCATAGGTTTATAAGAAGAAGAAACAGGTAGTCGTGTGTCTTGAACATAATTCATTTGTACCACGATTTTACGACCTTCCCTGTCAATAGAATTAATATTAGGTCTGTTAATCATGTAGGACCGGTGAATGCGAATGAGGTTCGGATTGTTTAGATTGATTTCCAGAGTCTTTAGATTATTTCGGATCAATTTTTTCTCTATTGATCCATTTTGCAAGTAAGTCACCTGTACATAGTTATCTTCTGCTTTCAGATAAATTAAATCGGATGATCTTACCGTCAGGACGTCCTTTCCATTTTCATCTTGTAATGTAACAAATTCTAAAATAGCCGGCTTTTGATCCTGCTGCTTGTTTCGTTTAGTACGATACAGGGCTATCAGGATACACCCAATGGAGTACGGGAAAATGGCCAGCATGACGGTGCTCTCAACGGTGAGATATAACTCATGCCAGAAAGGTTGTCCTCTTTCACCATAAATCACATAGAAAACCATTGAAAGAATGGATAATTCGAGCAATAGCCATAGTGAAAAACTTAAAATTGAATGTCTCCTGACACCTACTATCGGTCTCAGATAAAATTGAGTAATTATCAATACCAGGGCACCAATTACACCAGCACTTTTTATAGAAAGTAAGTTACCAAGTTGTGTATTGATTTTAAATCCTATGACATTTAACGGATTATATATAATCAAGAATAGGGTGGCGAAAAACGCACAAAAGAGAATAAGTATCCATTTGCTTTTGTTGTCATCCAGAATCGGAAAATCCTGGCGGGTAAAGTCGATAAAGTTCTTTATGCTAATTTTCAATGTTCTTTATATGTTCAGCAGTAAAATAGCAATATTTAGAGGAGAAGAAGGATCAAATAGCGAGGTTTAAAAATTCACACCTCCATTAACGGGTGGGATATGTTCACAATGTTCATATTCGAAATCAAATGTCCCATTGTTTTGATCGATTACTAATCGGTGTTTGGACGAAGTCTGCAATATATCAGCTGCGTCATAGCCGGCATCTCCTTGATAGAGACAAAAGAATTTTCCATTTTCGAGTATTGTGACGGGTTTCGCTCTAACGATGCCAGTCCGCGCAAATTCTTCCCGGACATCCCGATAAGTTCTTGCCTTTTTTATACGATTAAGCGTGACAAAAGTAGGAGGCAAGAGATTGAGTTTTCTATTTGACAATTCATTTAATGCATGTTGCGGGTGTATCCATTTATAATCTACAATCTCACTTTGATCTATTTGTACTTCTTTATTGCCGGGACCGTAATGACCACAAAAGAACCATGTACTGAATCTTTTATTACCGCCTGACGGTGTAGTCCAATGGCAAAACAACTCCAATTGATTTGGGTCTAGCTCTAATTGAGCTTCTTCATATGCTTCTCGTACAGCTGCCTTTTGTGCTGTCTGATGAGCCATCGCATCATTCATAATGCCATCTATAGTATCAATTCTGCCACCGGGGAATACCCAATAATCTGGCGCAAAATTTAATTTACTATTGCGTTTAAGAAGAAGTATTCTGATACCATCAACTGGATGATCTTTTACGACAAGTACAGTTGAAGCTGGTTTGATGACGGGCATGATGCAAGGATAATTAAAAGATTCTGTCTCCGACGAAATAGGGGAAATTAGAAAAACTGATTTTGTTAAACTACCATTTCCGGAATGTCTCCTTCCACAATCAACCTTCCGGCAGTGGCATTTTTAATGTCTTCTACACTGACGCCTGGGGCTCTTTCTAATAATAAGAATCCCTGATCGGTCACTTCAAGAACAGCCATATTTGTAACGATCTTTTTGACGCATCCCACTCCTGTCAGTGGCAATGTACACTTCTTAAGTATTTTGGATTCACCTTTCCGGTTAGTGTGTTGCATGGCGACAATGATATTCTCTGCGGATGCTACCAGGTCCATGGCCCCTCCCATACCTTTCACCATTCGTCCTGGAATTTTCCAATTTGCAATGTCCCCGTTTTCTGCTACCTCCATTGCCCCAAGTACGGTCAATTGCACATGTTGACCTCTGATCATGGCAAAACTTGTGGAAGAATCAAAAATGGATCCTCCAGGTAACATGGTTACGGTTTGCTTACCTGCATTGATCAAATCTGCATCTTCTTCACCTTCATATGGAAATGGTCCCATACCCAGAATTCCATTTTCAGATTGAAATTCTACATTGATTCCTTCCGGTATATAATTAGCCACAAGAGTGGGGATACCAATCCCAAGATTGACATACCATCCATCCTGTAATTCCTGGGCGATTCTTTTAGCTATTCCTGTTCTGTCTAACATGTCTTTTTCTATTTATCTGCTAAGAATTATGACCTTGAGCGAACCGTACGTTGTTCAATTCTCTTTTCGTAATTACTACCCTGAAATATTCTTTGGACGAATACCCCGGGTGTATGGACGAAGTTGGGATCCAATTCTCCTGGCTCAACTATTTCTTCTACTTCGGCGATCGTGATTTTACCCGCCATTGCCATAACAGGATTAAAATTTCTGGCGGTTCCTTTATAAATTAGGTTGCCATATCTGTCTCCCTTCCATGCTTTTATCATTGCAAAATCTGCAGTCAATGCTAGCTCAAGTATATGCGGTTTGCCATTAAAAGATCGTACTTCCTTGCCGTCGGCAACTTCGGTTCCAAATCCCGCTGGCGTAAAAAATGCTGGAATCCCTGCTCCGCCTGCCCGACATCGTTCTGCCAATGATCCTTGAGGGATGAGATCCACTTCCAACTCTCCACTCAACATCTGTCGCTCGAATTCATCATTCTCTCCTACATATGAAGAGATCATCTTTCGTATTTGTCTTTTTTGCAATAAAAGACCAAGCCCAAAGTCATCTACTCCTGCATTATTGGATATGCACACAAGATCCTTGACACCCAACTCGACCATAGCCGATATGCAGTTTTCAGGAATACCGCAGAGGCCAAACCCTCCCAACATCAGTGTCATACCATCCTTCAGGCCAACGATTGCTTCGCTTGCATTGGTCACTAACTTATTCATAGATTCAAATTATGAGTACAAAAGTATTGTAATTCAAGATATAAGACATGAGCAATAATCATAACATTAATAATATTGTGGTAGCCCATCTACGCTAATCCGAGAATTTGAGACATCCTATGTTTCTAATAACATGATAATGACCTCACTCGAAAATCAGCTGTGCTATTTATCTGATCTGTTGATATAATACAGATTTAGTTCATCTGAGTTAGCCTCTATTATATCAGGTAAACCATCATCGTTTATATCGGCAAACTTTATATCATAGGTGTCAAACTCGTGATCAGAAAGCTTGATTTTCTGCCATTTGATACCATTTCCCAGATTTTTGTAGATGTAGTTTTTACCGCTTGAATTGGCAATGACAAGATCTATCGCTTGATCGAGATTATAATCACGAGCGTCAATCGAATAGGAATAATCGAATAGGGTATCCAGGACAACACTAGTGGAATAGTCAAGATTAGCATTTCCAAAATGGATCCGATTGGGTTCACCGATGTTGGCAGTAATCAAATCCGGGTAATTGTCATCGTTTAAATCAGCGACTGCGACAGCTCGGGTTTCGTCAATACCCGTACCATAGGGAATCCGATGTTCAAAGTTCAAATCATTATTCAGATAAATGTAATTCTGTCCTTTATCTCTGTTGGCCAGGATTAGGTCCATATCTCCATCCTTATCCAGATCATTCATTTCTACGTCTATTGTAGAATCGTCACGACTCCCAAAATGTATAATAGAATCAAAAACGCCATGGCCATTATTCAGACAGATTTCATTCGTATAACCTCGGTTGGTCACAAGAATATCCAAATCATTGTCCATATCAATATCTCCCAAAGTAATATTTCGCGTAGGGGAATCATCCGCTCCAAAGCCACCCTGCTCAGAAAAGACACCATGACCATCATTAAAAAATAATCTATTTGGTGCCCGATCATTTCCTACAGCAATATCAAGATCTCCATCCAGGTCAAAGTCTCCTAATTCTGCAGCATAAGATGTGGATTTGTAGGTGCCCAAATTATAAGAAACGGTAAATGTGCCTCTCCCCGAATTCAGAAATATCTCATTTTGATCGGGCCAGTGTCGGCCATTCGCAACGACGACGTC
>JAJCYJ010000576.1 GCA_029262975.1 Saprospiraceae bacterium | reverse complement strand
CATTTTGGCAGTGTATATCTATCAGTAAAGCTCAATGGCAATTATCTGCTATTGCCGCTGCAATGGGAGGGAATTTCAGGGTAGGTCTCGAAGATAATTTCTACCTTCCAAATCGTGAAATGGCTAAATCAAATGGTGAATTAGTTGAAGCAGGAGCCACTTTAGCACGGTCTATTGGAAGAGAAATCGCCTCTGTGTCTGAGACAAGAGAAATGCTTAATATCCCACTCAAAGATTAATCAAATTATAATATCCAATATGGCTACAGTATTGATCACCGGGGGCTCAAGTGGTATCGGATTAGAAATGTCCAGAATTTGGGGACAAAATGGTTATCGTCTGCTCTGGGTGTCACATAAAGATGAAGAATTGGTGTCCGCCAAAGCTTTAATCAAGCGTGAAATTCCAAAAGTCGATGTTCTATATCAAACCATAGATCTTACAGACGATGATGGCCCCGAACGTGTTCATGAATGGGCAACTGAACTAGGAAAAGTAGATGTAGTGATCAATAATGCAGGCTTTGGCACCTATGGATTTGTTCATGAGATCAGTTTAGAACAGGAACTGTCTATGATAAAACTGAACGCTATTGGTTTGTATAAAATGACAAGGCTTTTTTTGAAAGATATGATATTACAAAATAAAGGCACGATTATAAATATTTGTTCTAATTCCGCATTTCAACCTATTCCAAGAATGACTACTTATGCCGCTACAAAGGGATTTGTGTATCAGTTCTCGAGGGGATTACAACAGGAGCTGTTAATCCAAAAGTCAGCAGTGCGCGTCATGACCGTTTGTCCAGCTGCCATCAGTGATACGCCATTTAGAAAACTGTTGTCACAAGACGTCCAAACATTTAAAGGAATTGCTGCAACTACTGCAATAGAAGTGGCCAATGATGTCTGGAAAGGATTTTCTAAAAACAAATCCTTTGTTGTCAGTGGTAAGAAAATGCGTTTGCTATACAGACTAAGAGTTATAATTCCACCATTCCTTACCCGATACCTGGTCAGAAAAGAGACGGAGCCAATACTGTCTTAAGAAACTACAGGATGATCCGTTAAAACCTTAGTCTTTCAGTTCTTCCTTCTTTAAGTGCTTATCAAGGAAAGTCATGATTTCGCCCCACCCTTTGATTTGATTTTCATTTTTTCTGAACCCATGACCTTCATCCGGAAACAACACATATTCCACCGGGACTCCATTTGCTTTAATCGCAGCTACCATTTCATCAGATTCCACTTGCAGGACTCTAGGATCCTGTGCTCCCTGCAAAACGATAACTGGGTTCTTGATTTGATCTGCATGAAAAAGTGGTGATATATCATATAATCTCGAAGAATCAGCCGTATTAGGGTCTCCCATTTCTAGATAAAGAGCTTCTTTAAATGAACCCCACCACGGTGGAATGCTTTTAAGTGTTCTGAGCCAATTAGTAACACCAAAAATGTTCACACCAACTTCGAATTCATCCGGTGTATGAGACATAGCTCTCATGACCATATAACCTCCATAAGACCCACCCAGAATCCCTATTTTGTCTGCGTCCACAAAATCCAGTGAAGCAAGATGGTTTTTACCTTCTATTACATCTTTAAGGTCTACATCACCATGCTTTTGATCATCCATTTGAAAAAAGGTTTTTCCATATCCGCTACTTCCGCGATTATTAACACAGAGGACGGCATACCCATGATTCACTAAATATTGATACAACGAAGAATAATTTAGTCTTGTCTGACCTCCAGGGCCGCCATGGACTTGAATGATTCCGGGCACTTTATTGTGTGCACTTGCATGATGAGGTTTATATAAAATGGCCGGAATATCCAGTCCATCAAATGACTTAAATCTAACAACTTCTCCTGTTACAAGGTCTTCCCCGGAGATTTCCGGGTTGAGTGTATTGGTTAGCTTTTCGAGTTTTTGCGAAGTTAAATCATAAATAAAAAGGTCACTTGGGGCGTCGGACCCCCCTGCATAAAGTGCCATTTTGGATTCACTATCTGAAATATTGACTGTAGTAATTTCCCGGTCGCCAACATCTGGTGCGGCTAACATTTGATTTGTCTTTGTATTAAGTATTTCAATAGCATTTTTGCCATCCTGGTTGACTCCTGTTACCCGGTATTTGCCTGACTGAGAAAAATAGGTGTACACGATATCCCAATCCTTTTTTAATATCTCCACTTTTTCACCTGTTGCCAGATCATATGATACCAGGTATTGGAATTCCGCACCTTCATCAGTTGTGTAATATAAATTACGTCCATCCACACTGAAGTCAGCAATCCCATGGCCTGCTTGAGTGGTATTGATTTTTTCCAAACTCCGATCGGCTGTATCGTAAATAAAAATGTCAGAATCGTTAGTATTCACTGCTTTTACAAGCGCCAGATATCGCTTATTTCTTGATATACCTCCGACATTTTTTCCATCGTTATTTTCAAATACCATTTTTGATGTGAAATCCGAAATATTCATTTCGTAGAGATCAAAAAATTGAGGGTTTCTTTCATTAGTTATATAAAAAAAACTCTTTTCATCATGCGCCCAACCTGCATAACCCGCCTTGGCTCCTTCACCGGGTGTCAGATCAGTCGTAGTGCCATCCTCTTCTCTCAAAAAGATATGATCTATTTCATCACCGTTATTATCACTGATATATAGTATACGGTTATCAGATGGAAAGAATGAAAGCGGTCTAATTGTTCTGTCTTCAGATGCCGTTAGTGGCGTTATTTCACTGGTTTTAAGATCGATTGTATAGGCATTGAAGATGCCGGTTTTATTACTGCCAACAAGGAGTTTTGACTCATCGAAAGAAAATGAACTTCCAAATACCGATTCATTATCCATAAATTGGTCAATAGAATATTGCTGAACTTCCCGCTGAGCTGCTTCGGGTCCAGTACATCCAAGTAATAATGAAATCGTAAACATCAAAAATAAAAGGCGTATAATCATGAGTTAAGTGGTTAGTGGTCTTAAAAAAAGGATGTGTAATGTAAGGAAATAGCTACAATAAACCTTTATAATCAACTTGTAATGAATTTATACGAAAGATATCTTATACCCAGGGTCATCAACTGTATATGTGGTCTAAAACCTACAATGAGGCAAAGAGAAAAGATAATACCAGAGGCAAGTGGTATTGTATTAGAATTAGGAATAGGCTCAGGATTGAACACCTCTTTTTACGATAGCAAACGAGTAACGCATCTTATAGGAATTGACCCAAATCCATATATGAAAGTTCTTCAAGAGGCACTCTCATCAAGCATGCTGACATCAGAAATATTAGTTCAATCAGCAGAAAATCTGCCGTTCGAAAAGCAAAGTATCGATACGATTGTAAGCACTTACACAATGTGTACGATACCTGAATTAGCCGCCACGATGTCAGAATGTCGTCGTGTATTAAGGAAGAACGGCCAACTCTTATTTATTGAACATGGCTTGAGTCCAGATACTTCTGTAAGTAAAGTTCAGAATCGTATAAATCCTTTCTGGCGTCGTATCAGTTGTGGCTGTCAACTCAATCGCGATATTCCAGTATTGCTGAATGATAATGGTTTTACTATTTCAGAATTATCATCGATGTACTTACCGGGTTGGAAGCCAGCCACCTGGAATGTCTGGGGAAAGGCAATTGTGGCTTGATGAATATTAAAAATAATCTGACAATAAAACTATCTCGCCGAAGTGCCTACTTTTTTTCAAGACCCTCAACCCACTTCCTGGCATTTACAAAACCCTGGATCCATGGGGATATAACATCGTTACGATCCGTAGGATAATGTGCCCAATTCCATGTAAAAATAGATCGTTCGAAATGTGGCATCGTAACTAGATGTCGTCCATCCTCGCTACAAATCATGGCAGCATTATAGTCGCTCCCATTGGGGTTAGAAGGATATGAATCATATCCATATTTGGCGACGAT
>JAJCYJ010000575.1 GCA_029262975.1 Saprospiraceae bacterium | reverse complement strand
ACAGGGGGACCAAATAAATTCAGGTACCTGTTGGGCTATAGATACAAAACAAATAAATATCTCCTGAGCAGTCTTGATACTGAAGGTGAGTACAATCCCAACTTTACGGATATTCAGGCATATTTGACATATGATCTAAGTCCTGATTTACAGATAGGATTACTGAGTAATTATAATACAAGCCGATATGATTTTACACCCATTTCCCGATCTACGGCAGTTGGCCTTACGACAGCAGCACTTGCTCTGAACAGTGTTTTTGAAGGTAGCGAATCCGATGAATTTAAAACTGGCATGGGTGGCCTCTCACTTACATATATTCCAGACAGGGATAAGAACCCCTTGTTTCTCAAGCTTCTTGGCTCTACTTATCGAGGCTTAGAAAGGGAAGCGGTTGATATATCCGGATTTTACAGACTTAGTCAAATTGAGACAGACCTGGAAGAAGACAATGCAGGTGAAGAAGTGGCAGTATTAGGAGTTGGTACACAGCATCAATTCTCTCGTAATCGACTTTTTAATCGAATCTCAACACTTCAATTAAAGGGAGGGCTTGAATTACAATCCGAAGAAAATGAAGATCGGAGTCATTTCATACAATGGGGTGGAAGCTTACGCAAAGAATATTTTGATGACCGGCTGAACGAGTGGGAACGACTGGATTCCGCAGGATATTCTTTACCCTATAGTGAAGAAGAAGTCCTCCTGGAACAGGTGCTGAAAGCTGAAAATGAAATCCAGTCCAATAAAATCACAGGTTATCTACAAGATACCTATACCTCTTTTGGACAGGAAGGGCAGGAATTAAAATTGACATTAGGTACAAGATTCAGTTATTGGGACTTCAATCAGGAGTTTAATATAAGTCCAAGATTTCAATTGCTTTTCAAACCAGCTACAGAGAAAGACATATCCTATAAGCTTGCTGGCGGAATCTATTATCAGACTCCCTTCTACAGAGAATTAAGACGTACTGATGGCACTATTAATGCCAGTCTGAAATCCCAAAAGTCCATCCATGTTGTTGCCGGGATGACAAGTGACTTCTATTGGGCAAGAATGAGTGATAAACCATTCCGATTGATCATGGAGGCTTATTATAAAAAATTAGAAAACTTGATCAGCTATGACATTAATAATGTCAGGATCAGGTATTCGGGAGAAAATGATGCGAGTGGTTCCGCACTTGGATTAGATATGAGACTAAATGGGGAGTTTGTACCCGGGGCGGAATCCTGGTTCAATATTTCATTTCTACGGGTCAGAGAATCACTTAATGGAATCCAGCATCAAAAATATGATCCGGGTTCTGACGCTTTTGTAGACGTTTCTGACGTGGCCAGGCCAACTAATCAATCCGTGCACTTTTCGTTATACTTCCAGGACTATCTACCCAGAAACGAAAATTTCAAAGTAAACTTCTTATTAACATATGGTACGGGTCTACCATTTGGCTTACCAGAAAACAATACCGTGATCCGTAATACATTTCAATATAAAGATTACAGAAGGGTAGACCTCGGTCTTTCATTACAAATATGGAATCAGGAATGGAAAGACCGCAAACCAGGGCACATGCTGCGTGGACTTGATAATGCATGGATCAGTCTTGAAGCTTTTAATCTCATTGGCATTGAAAACGTCTCTTCCAATACGTGGGTAAAATCTATCTTCGATCAACAATTTGCCGTTCCTAATAATTTGACCAATCGCAGGATCAATTTAAAGTTAAGGGTCCAGTTTTAATCTTTACAGCTCTTTCATCCGTAAGTTTGTTTCCTATCGGTCGGCCTAATAACAGCTGCTCATATCCGACTTTTGAAATTAGAAAGTTACACCCTTTAATAGCTAGTGTATCTCTTATCAACCAGGCATCCATAACCGGCACATTTATCATATCCAACTAGCCAAGATCAGACCGTCCTCAAGCATTTTCATTTAATACATAGGATCTTTTAAAGAACAAAAGTTTGTTTCACCGTAATTTTTAATGCATCATTGCTTTCTAATTGTAATGACATCCGTTTTGATCAACTATAAGTCAGTAATATGAAGTTTGAGATAATGTTTGCCTTTTTATTTATCGGTCTGACAGCGATTGGGCAAAAAGCGGACGATCAAAAATTTCTTACATATGCGAAGACATCTTTTCCGCAATTAAAAGAACTTTTAGCCATTCCAAATGACGCACATCACCATGATGATATAGAAGTAAATATTCAATGGTGTGAGCAACATTTCGAACGTCGTGGATTTACAAGTCGAAGATTAGAAACACCTACTGTGCCATTGCTGTTAGCCGAAAAGCGCTCTGACAATAAAAAAGCTAAAACTGTGCTTGTTTACCTACAAGTTGACGGTCAACCTGTGGATCCGGCACACTGGTTTCAGGAAGATCCATATAGAGCCGTGTTGAAAGAAAAATCGGAAGATGGTGGATGGGAAAAAATAGATTGGGATAATCTAAGTAAGGAAGAAATCGATCCTGAATGGCGCATTTTTGCCAGGTCTACATCTGATTCTAAGGGTGCTGTAAATATGTTCCTTACCGCCATGGACATGATCAACGATGAGCAATTTGCACCAAATTTTCATCTTAAAGTAATCATGGATTTTGAAGAAGAAATCGGCTCACCCAATCTTCCGAAAGCTGTGAAAGATTACAAAGAAGCGCTTTCTTCTGATATGCTCGTGATTTTTGACGGACCAAGACATATTACCAATAAACCTACACTTACTTTCGGAGCGCGTGGTATCTCAACGATTACTTTACAAGTATATGGGCCTTATTTTCCACAACACAGTGGGCATTATGGCAATTATATTCCAAACCCCGCCGTACGTCTTTCGCAAATCATTGCAAGTATGAAAGATGATTACGGTCGGGTAACGATACCGGGGTTTTATGATGGTATCACGATTTCAGAAGATGTTAAAAAAGTACTCAGATCAGTGCCTGATGATGAAAGAGTCATCAATTATAAAATGGGGATCGCCGCCGGTGATCGTGTAGCAGATACCTACCAGGAAAGTTTACAATATCCATCCCTGAATGTAAGAGGAATGCTATCCGGGTGGGTAGGAGACGATGTCCGGACAATTGTCCCATCCAGTGCAACAGCCGAGATCGATATGAGATTAGTATTGGAAAGCGACCCTGAAAGACTGGTTGATCTTGTTAAGGATCATATTAGAAGTCTTGGCTATCATATCACTGAAGATGTACCTAATGCAAGGGAAAGGGCGACTTATGATCGAATTTGTCGCTTTGATTCTGAAACTTCATACCTGGCATTCCGGACAGATTTTAATTCAACAATTGGCAAATGGTTAGAAAAGGCTCTTGTTCGAGCATTTAATGAGACTCCTATAAAGCAGCGAACCTCGGGAGGGAGTATACCTATCTCCCCATTCGTAAATGAATTGGGGATACCTGCTGTTACGGTCCCCACCGTCAACCGGGACAACAATCAGCACAGTCCCAATGAAAATATTCGTGTAGGTAATTATGTCGATGGCATAAAGACGATATACTATATATTAAGGGAACGGTTAAACTAATTAGAAAAATTCAGTAGAGACTCAATCTAGTAGGTGCCGTGAATACCGTTCTAATAGGTGAATAAAAAATCAAACCAAAATTTCCTTAAGCACATGCCCATGGACATCTGTAAGTCTTATATCCCTGCCGCTAAATCGATAGGTCATCTGTTTATGATCTACTCCAAGCTGATGAAGCATAGTGGCATGTAAATCGTGGATGGTAGTTTTATTTTCGATTACTCGATATCCATATTCGTCCGTCCTGCCAAAGACTGTTCCACCTTTTACACCTGCTCCAGCAAGCCAAATACTAAATGCAGATGGATTGTGATCCCTTCCGTCTTTACCCTGGGCAAATGGAGTCCGGCCAAACTCACCTGCGAAAACAACCAACGTATCTTCCAATAAACCACGAGATTTCAAATCTTTTAATAGACCCGCTACGGGTTGATCGACAGCATGCGCATTGTCGGCATGGCCTTCTTTGAGATTCTGATGTTGATCCCAGCGGTCATGACCACAATTAGGACAAGTAAGTTCTATAAATCGGACTCCTCGCTCAACAAGCCGGCGGGCCAGTAAACATTGTGCTCCGTAGCTTCTGCAATTTTTATCATCTGAATCAAGACCATACAATCTTTTAGTAGCTGCTGATTCGGATGAAAGATCTGCTAATTCAGGTACCGAAGCCTGCATTCGATAAGCTAATTCATAATTCTTTATAGTCGCTTCTACCTGATCAACCTGACCTAATTTGCCAATCAAACTGTTATCGACGCGATCGAGATATTTCAATTTTGCTAATTGCAGATCTTTATTCAACTCTTGGGGCACCACATTTGCCAGAGGGATTTCCGTCGGATGAAGGATAGACGCCTGGTAAGTAGCCGGAAGGAATCCATTTTTGAAATTATCAAGTCCTCCGGGCGGCGTAAGACCTCCGTCCAGAACCACATAACCCGGCAGGTTTTCGCTTTCACTACCCAGCCCATATGTAATCCATGAACCCATACTTGGTCTGCCCTGGATACCAATACCGGTGTGCAAAAAATAGTTGGCATTAGTGTGCTCAGGGAAATCAGAGACCATGGATCGAATGACAGCTATATCATCTACACAAGTGGCAATATGAGGAAATAGTTCACTTACCCAAATCCCGGATTCGCCATATTGTTTAAATGTCCAGGGACTTTTTAGAATTTTTCCAATATTGTCAAATTGGGTATTATCAACCTTAAATTTATCGTAAGGGCTTTCTCCATTTTCTTTCGCCAATCTAGGTTTCGGATC
>JAJCYJ010000574.1 GCA_029262975.1 Saprospiraceae bacterium | reverse complement strand
ACACCTTTCAATTAATGTAATGCCTAATCCTTTTCAAGAAGTAACAAATATTGTTATTAAAGCAGGGGAAGCAACTGATGCAACTATTCAATTATATACTATAGATGGAAGACTCATTCATGATAAAAGTATGCAGTTGATAAGAGGTACAAACAGACTTAGGATAGGACAAGATGAACTATCTGATGTACACGGTATTGTCATTTATAAAGTTACAACACAAGAAAGGACAATCCAGGGTACTTTGCTCCGTGTGCGATGATCTGAAGGATTATAAGGTTGACATAACCATATTCCATCATCTATTTCTCATACCTTCACTGGATGAAAATTGAGAATGGCACTCAGTATATAGAAAGTCTACGAGGAAGAGGACTGAACATTTATCTTTTTGGAGAAAAGGTCCTGGAACCAGTAGATCACCCGATGATTATACCTTCCATTAATGCAATTGCAGAAAGTTATGATCTAGCAGTCAGACATCCCGAACTTGCCTCGGTAGTTTCCGAATATACTGGCGAAAGAGTAAGTCGATTTTTACACGTATGTAAGAATACCGATGATCTCGTGCATCAGAATAAGATGCAGCGACGGCTAGGACAACTTACAGGTACATGTTTTCAGCGATGCGTAGGAATGGATGCATTGAATAGTCTATACTCTGTAACATTTGATATGGATAAGACTAATGGATCAACCTACCATAGTCGATTGAATTCTTTTATTAAAAAGATGCACAAGGGAAATTTTGTCATAGGAGGTGCAATGACGGATGTGAAGGGCGACAGAAATCTTCCACCTCATAAACAAGTAGATCCGGATATGTTTGTCCACATTACGAAAAGGACAAAAGAAGGAATCCATGTAAGTGGGGCAAAGGCTCATCAGACAGGATGTATCAACAGTCACTGGTTGATTATCATGCCTACAATGCGCCTATTAGAAGAAGATAAGGAATATGCTGTAGTAGGTGCTATACCTGTTGATGCTCCTGGTATAGCTTATATTTATGGTCGGCAATCTTGCGATACCAGAAGTATGGAAGGTGGTAATATTGATGTCGGAAATGCCAAATTTGGAGGCCAGGAAGCGATGGTTATTTTCGAGGATGTCTTTATTCCCTGGGAATATGTTTTTATGGATGGGGAATATCAATACGCTGCAACTCTTGTAGAGCGATTTACTGCGTATCACCGCAGATCCTACGTTTGTAAAACTGGCCTGGGAGATGTCTTGATTGGGGCAGCTGCATCAATTGCTGAAATGAATGGGGTAGAACGCGCTTCACATATTAAGGACAAACTCGTAGAGATGACTCATCTCAATGAGACGATTTACGGCACGGGTATAGCCGCTTCATACCAAGGCTATCAGACAGATTCCGGCGCCTATATATGCGATGAAATGCTCGCTAATGTATGTAAGCATCATGTCACTAAGATGCCATTTGATATCGGTAGGATTGCACAGGATATTGCAGGAGGTCTGGTGGCAACATTGCCTTCTGAAAAAGACTTGAATCATCCTGAAATAGGAGCATTGCTTAGAAAATATTTGAAAGGAAAAGAGGGATTCTCTACAGAAGAAAGAATTAGAATTTTACGTCTTATAGAAAACATGACCTTAGGTCGTAACGCAGTCGGATATCTTACAGAAAGTATGCATGGTGCAGGTTCTCCTCAGGCGCAGCGAATTCTAATTGGAAGAATGATGCAATTAGAATATAAAAAGAGATTGGCAAGAAGTTTATCCGGTATTGAATCCGCGGTTGATGATAAGGACAAAGTTGTCGAGGAATTAGAAGGTTATTTTTCTCGAGTTTTCAAATTGTAAGAGTAGGGCAGGAAAGGATTTCTTTTACAATAATTTTAGTTTTTAATTTCTATTTTCTCTAATATATTCATGGCATCTTGCTGTCTGTCTCTTGGAACGAAAATATGATCATGATAGAATGCAGCTATAACATTACAAGCTATTCCAGCCGAAGACAAAGCATTTGAAAAAGCCGCTGTGATGCCCGTCATATCGAGATTCGAATAATAATCTAAAGTGATCCAGGCCCATTCGTCTTTATAATTAATTTTTAATTTATCTGCGTCTATTTTTCTAATTATATGAGTATAACCTTCTGATTCTTTGAATACCGAAATCGAATCAATGTCTTTTATTATTGGCTTGTTATAAGTGCAAAAGATATAGGAGTATTTGTTTAAACGAGGTGATAACATGATCTATGTGTATGATTTAATATATATGATAATTCTCTCCAGTTACATTCCGGAGTTCCCCAAAGGTCTCTTATGCTAAAATCCATCATCCCGAAAATTGAAATACGATTTCCTTTATCCGATAGTAGTTTATGTGAGTTCAATGTATCTATAAACTTGATGTATAAATCAGCTATGTGAAGTGTGTTCTGATTTTTAAATGGAGCACACATTCTACTTATGTTATATAGACTCGAGGAAGCACGAGTTGGTTCAATGTCATACCGTTTCTGATCTAAATTAAAACCGACCTCGTTATAATAGGCTTTGGATTGTTCTGAATCTGATGTACCAAGAAAAGGAGTCAGGACTATGAGTTTAATTGAAAGATAAATATTTAGAAATATACATGCAATTTATAAAATTAACATGAGTTGTATAACTAAAGAGAGGACCACTTCGAGCGGCAGTTTTAATTAATTTTAAATTTGTGTTGTCTGATATACTATTTCGCCAGATCACTCTTTGATTAGGACTTCTACGAAAAAGTCTTGCTCATCTTTGAGTTTGGGAATAATAGCATTAAAACTTATCAAAGGAGCAACAAGGGTCTGATTAAGTTGTATGGTAAAAGTCAAAAGAAGGCGATTTGTATTACATGTCATTACGAGTTCGCTCTCAATTGAGTAAAATCCTTTTTGTAGTCCAATCATGCCGGCTATAAGATCACTTTCCAACCAATTTATTTCCGGATTACATTTGGCATCAACGAAAATGTTATAATCTTCTTGATTTCTGATGAGTTCGAACTCTTTAACCGTAGCAACAGTCATATTAAATGAACTGTTTACACAACCGAGGTCATCCAAACTGACTATCTCGATCCTTCCATCCTGGCAGCGATCAGAATCTGAGCATGCTGCCATCAAGATGGTGATGCAAAAGATAAACATCTTTATACTTAATACCTCCCTCATTATTTACTAAACGATTATTACTATCTCAATGCTGTTGGCATTTTGTCAAATGCTCTTCTTTAAGCAATTGTTAACGTCTTATCCCTTGAAATATTAGTACACAACGGCAATGATTTTAGATATGTATGATTTTAACGGTATTTATATCGAGTAAAGTAAGAATATTGCTGATCATGATCTGTGACAATTGACTGTATTAGATACAAGTGATCCTATGGGAAACACCTAATTATTAACATATTACGTTTTTTTTTAAAGTGTAATACGTTATATTTCAGCAATATATCTATATTTGCTTTGCGAAAGAAGTCTTTGTGACCTTTTGTATCATCCCACCCAGTAATGAGACCTGAAGAATGAGATCCGTTTAACCTAATGGTTTTTTTAGGGAAGTGATAAGTATGGCAAGGTATTAGTGTTAATATAATTGCCTACAAATTATTACCCTGTTAGAATCACTTGGGCTGGTCCAAAATGGACTTGATGGATATACTATAGACATTCATTACCAATATATAACCCAAGTTACTATGTTCTTTTTTACAAGCTTAAAAAAGGAATTCGGATCGGTGACTCCTTTATTAAAAGGAGTTTTGAGATCTGCACTTTTCTTATTACTTACCTTAAGTAGTTCTGATTTCCTTATGGGAAATACAGCCCTTGACGATAAGGAGAGCATAAAATCCTGGTCAGAATATGTCCCGATGGAGTGGCAGGAGAACATTCTCATGTATCCACTATTGACGTCGATGTCAATTTTGTCAATTGAACCGGCGGCCAGTGGCATACCCGGTAATTCAGATGTTATACTGCGATACACAGTCAAAAATGACGGTATAGAACCATTGAATTGTATTCAAATTGCATTTGACATAAAAAATCAAATAGGCGTACCACCATTTGTCTCCCTTACAGGAAGTTTATCTGCTATGACTGGCTCCGGACTTGTATTTAGTCCTCCATTAACGGGTTCAACTACAATGATTTATGGTGGCACCCTTAATATTTCCTACGATGGTATGATGAGTGACTCCATCTTTAATACTCTGCCTACACTTCAGCCAAATGATTGTATAAGAATAGATATACCATTTGAAATAACGGATACAATGGGTATTGGCCCAGTCGTGGTTTCTGCCACATCAACTGGAAAGAACAGTATGGGAAGTCCTGCATCATCGACATCTTCTCTAAGATTAGTTAGAGGATGTGAAAGTGTCAGTCTTGCCTGTGCCGGTAAAGTAAATGTTACACTGGGACCCGACTGTAAAGCTTTTATTTCATTGAACACGGTATTTCTCAATAATATAGCAGATACTAGTAGATTCAAGGTTCATGTCTTTCATAACGGGGTGAATCTCGGCAATATGCTGGATGAAAGTCATGTAGGGAAGCCTCTGACTTATACCGTCATCGACGGCTGCTTTAACAACCAGGCAAGTTGTTGGGGTACGATCGTTTTAGAAAATAAAAATATTCCAACCCGTTCATCAACCTATCAGGAAATATTCTGTGGAGAAGATCCGGACCCAATTGGGACTTTAGAAGATATTATTGATTCGATTTATAATAATTGCTTTGTCAATATTACAAGCTTTCAAGAGGTATATGCTACTTCAGGGGACAAGTGTGGTGGACATATTACAACGAGAGTAGTAATAGGTGAATATGAAATAGATGGCTGGAAGTCGAGAGATACCATACATATCGATACAATTGTAGAAAAAGCGCTTGATATAGATATGCTAAATCCTCCCCTTGGAGGGCCTGATAAGTTAGATGCGATCTATGTAAATTGTGACTCTATAGGATTGGGTTATCCCTCTCCTGAATTTATAAAAGACTATTATAATAGTCTTCCTGCATCAACAGGCAGCGGAACTGCATATGCTTATCCTCATATTAAGCAAGGCTTCATCCTGATGGAGATGTATACTTCCACTGACACAATTATCGAAACAATTAAAGAAGACACGCTCTTCATAGATCCTAATTGGGTTCCGGTCAGAATAATCGTAAAAGATACTTTAACTACAACGGACACCACGTATATAACAAAACCTGATTTGGTACCGATTAAGACGGGTACAACCTGCAACCTTACTGTGAATTATGCAGATTCATATTTCCCGGGATGTGCAGGTCCTAAGAGTAAAATTTTGAGAAGCTGGAAAATACTAAACTGGTGTACCGGTGAACTTGGGGTGCTCGATCAATGGATTATTGTTGAAGATGACAGGGGCCCCGACATTGTGATGCAAGATACAGTCAGCCTGACAGTTGCTCCATGGACTTGCCTCACCGAATTTCCATTGACCGCTGAAGTTGAAGATAACTGTAGTGAAGTACGCAGTCTAAACTGGAAGACCAGTGCTGGTATTATAGGAGAAGATAATGTATTGAGAGGGATTACCTTATCCGATAGTCCTGTAATTGTAGAATTACAAGCTATAGATGAATGTGGCAATGACAGTACTGCTACCATGATTATTTATGTGATAGACAGTATTGCCCCGGTTGCGATAGCACGTGACCAGATAAATACGAGTTTGATATATGATGTTGCCAATGATAGGGGACTCGCCAAAATTACTGTGGATGCCATCAATCTCGACAGTCATGATTCAGGGTGTGGACCTGTAACCCTATGCATCCTGCTTGATGAAGAATTAAATAATCCGATTCTGGATGAAAATGGAGGACCTGTAAGAGATACGCTTGGCAATATTTTATACCATGCCGCTCAGTGTGACTTCGACGGTGTTTATAAAGGAATTCCGTACGTGATTTGTAAAGATGCTGTAAAGTTATGTTGTGATCAGGTTGGTCTTCATAGAGTGGCATTGATAGCTAACGATTTATCGGAGTTTTCCCCTCCTGGCTACAGTTGGACGTTGGTGAATGTTGAGGACAAAAGTTTCCCAATAGTTCAATGTGAAGACATTACGGTCAAATGTGGAACAGACATCCATCCAGACGAAATCGGTTATCCGGATCTATCTAATGGGTTATGTGAAAATGCTTCATTGACTTATATTGATGCAGAAGATCTTAATGACTGTGGTCTTGGAGAAATCACACGGATATGGTTTGTAAATGGAGAAACGGCTTGTACCCAGATAATTACAGTTGAAGGCTCGACAGCTTTTGACCCAAGAGGTATTAAATGGCCAAAACATTATAACGACCAAATAGTGACTGGTACGTTCCGAGAATGTAAAAATGACACGCTCTACGAATGGGATGGCCCAATCGAGATGGGTACGTCATTTGTCTGTGGTGGAGATACTCCTGACGAACCAGTTTGGTGCCCATCAACATGCACAATGTTGTTCATGACTTATGAAGATAAGGATGTTGAAGCAGGTGAAGCATGTAAGAAAATTGTAAGGACATGGACTATTATTGACTGGTGCACATACCGTCCTAATAGTAATAATCCAAATGAAGATAATGACATATTTGAAGCAGTTAGTGATGAGATGATTAGCACGCCT
>JAJCYJ010000573.1 GCA_029262975.1 Saprospiraceae bacterium | reverse complement strand
AAATGACATTTGAGAAAGATGACTTTTAGCACGATCATAAAAGCTGCCGTCTTTCCTATTCATGTACATATTATCAGGTTGATAATAATCATTAGCTATGTAAATATCCAACCATCCATCTTCATTAATGTCAGCGATCGTTAACCCAAGGCCGAATGTCGGAGAAGTAATGCCTGAAGAAGAAGTCACATCTTTAAAATAGCCGCTGTCATTTCTATATAAATGCGAATAACTTACATAAACTTCTTCGGCATTTTCTAATAGCAAGCGATGGAATGTGACGGGATCATAACCATACAAAACACTTTCATTCATTACAAAACAATCCATATCTCCATCTTTATCATAATCGAAAAAGACAGATTGTGTACTTATCCCTTTATCATCTAATCCATAAATATTGGCACTTTCTGTAAAGGTTAAATCTTTATTATTTATATAAAGCAAATTTGATCTTCGCTCTTCTTCATGTGGTCCACCTTGAGATACATAAATATCGAGCCATCCATCCCTGTTAATATCGACAAAGGTTACTCCATTTGACCAATCCTTTCCAATGTTAATTCCGGCTCTGTCGGTAATATCGTCGAACTGAAAATCGCCTTTATTGAGGTACAACTTATTGTCGTTTTGATTAGCGCAGAAAAAGATATCGGGCAGGCCATCGTTATTAATATCTCCAACTCCTACTCCAGCACCATTATAAAAATAATCGAAGTCTAGAAGATTTTCCTTTGTAGCAACATTGGCAGTAATGTCATTAGAGAAAGTGATGCCACTCTGGTTTGATGAAATCATCTCAAAAACCTGGAACTCATCTTTATCAGATCCACTATTGCAAGCCATTTCTAAAATAGATCCAATAAAGAGTAAAAAGACTATTACTATAAGATTCTGATATTTTAACAAGAGTGTCATTTTTTATTTAACGTGTCCAAAGTTACTTCTTCTTCTAAAAAGGGAAATCCTAGCACAAGCAGGATCGATCACTTTCAAACTCAGATTTTAGTAAATTCAACGAATTGATTTAATGAAGATCGTATAAAATATAGTCCTGGCATTAAATCGCTAATCACTAAACGGGATGAAATTTTTAGTTTTGGAAATCTTCTGATTACATGTCCATTAAGGCTAATTATTTCAAAATATTCAATATTTGAATCCTCACTTTTAATTGTTAAATAATCAGAAGTTGGATTGGGATATACTTCAAATTTTAAGATTTCAGATTCAAAAACGCTTGTTGTAAGCTCTCCACAAAAAGAAGTGTCAGGACTAGTTTCGATGTAACTGAGAGGCATAATTTCATCATCGACAATTCCTGGGAAATCTTTAGGATATCTTTTAATTCTGAATGTGAGGTTGGCATTAATAGTTAGTGATGTATCACCTTGCATGCCTCTCTGACCTCTTACAATTGGGGTAATATATTCCCACGCTAACTCACCGGCAGGAGTCACTTCATAGTTATAACCCCATCGTCCAGCACAAATCAGAAAATTATCGTTAGGAAGCAATTGTGCGCTTGACAAAGAACTTGATATACTACGGGGTTCATCGAAGGGATGAACAACAGTGCGATCAAATGCTGTTGGACCAAAAGTTTCCCCTGACATTTCGTATCGGTTTTCTTGTGGATTCCAGGGTAGTATTAAGGAATTAACCGTAGACAATTCTTCTCCTACTCGGTTATTATAAAGCGCAATCTTACTGAAGTTTTTTGCTCCTAAGCCAGAAATTGGGTCAACCCAATGCACGTCGTGTTGGAAAAATAGTCGCTGGTCATTCTCTGAACCCCTGTTATAAGTCTGAGGATTGCCCCATCTGCATATTAAATCCCCTCCCATGTCCGATCTTCCCCCCTTATGCGATGCCGCTTCCGTCGTCGTCGTGCTATGGTCAATAATCCAGAATTCGTTAAAGTATGGGATGCTCATAATGATTTGATCGAGCTCTTCATTGTAATCTATGGCATTCATATGTAACCAATCAGGATGGCCGGCATGCTCATCATAATTAAGGTTAATTAATTCAGGATGATCTTCAATAACACCAAAATTTCTCTTGGTATCATCCAAATCCTGAATAAGATGATCCCATGCGTGCCATTCCCATACTATTGAGTCAATAAAAGGATTCCACTCAAAAATAGCCTCCGACCAAATTTTGTCCTGTGACAATTTATCCGGGTCTCTTCCAGCCATGAGTGATTCTTCCAGATTTTTTGCCTCCCAGGAGATCATAAGAATATTGCCATTATCCATTACTGCAATATCATGATGTAGACGAAAAAGAGAATCATTAAGTTTAAAAGTAGCTATTGAATCATTGGTCCATGATCTGATCTCTATAAATTCTCCTCCTCCTCCTGCCCAAATGGGGTCATTTACAGACGAGGTTGTTCTTCTTTTACATTTTACGAGATTGCCATCTTCTGTTAAATAAACGGAATTCCCTGGCACAAAACCCTCGTCTTCCCAAATATTTACTATTTGTCCGCAACTATTAATCAGAAAGACATCCGACTGATTATGAGGGAATAATAGATTATAACCTTCACTGTATATTTCATTATTAAGCGAGATTAACCCAATCGTATTCTGGCTCATGCCTCTGGTGAACAGAAGCAGTAAGATTAAAAGTTGTAGAACTCTTCTTCTCGTCATGATAATCATACTAAAAAAGCCATACCCTAATATAGAGTATGGCTTTTCAAATTTCAATAAATATGATTAATACAAATTAATGCATATTAATTACCTAAAGTAAATGGCCAGTCTGCACCTCCATTATTAAAAACTGTTGTAGTTCCGGACTCTCCATAGGTGTTATCCCATGTGATCAACCATTCATTACCTATAACTGTAGAAGGCTGGTATGTCCATGTATCTCCAAAGACATCAGTAAATCCAGTAAAGGAAACTACCGCACAAACATCACCAAATGTTAAAGAACCAGAATCTGCAACAGATCCTGCACCATAACAGGCGCCGTATGCTCCAAATGCCCAGTCGTCAAATACATATGTACCTGCACTTGTCTGGATAATAGAAACAGAACCAGTAACAGTAGATCCATCACACCATACATCTGCAGTAGAATACATGTAAGTTCCATCAAGACTTGAAGGACAACCTGCAACCAAATTGTATGCAAAATGGCCTGCGAAAGCAGATCCGTTCACAGCAGCTGTAGAATTTGCCGCAGCAAATACACGTCCATCGTT
>JAJCYJ010000572.1 GCA_029262975.1 Saprospiraceae bacterium | reverse complement strand
AACGCCTTTAAGAAAATATTGAATGATCATCCTTCGATCGTCGGCGCATCTTACAGCAGTTATTTGCCGGTGCCTTCATCGAGATCCGACTCTCCATTATGCAAGACTAGTGAGATGCGTGAAGACAATTGCGTCGCTATGCAAAATTGGGATATTGATGAAGACTATATACCTACAATGGGAATGAATTTGGTGGCCGGCAGAAATTTTGATATCTCTATGGCAACAGACTCACAGGCTGTCATAATTAATCAAACTGCAGCCAAGCTCTTTGGCTTTGAAGATCCTCTTGATAAGACGATATATGCGAGTGGAGGAAATAGCACAAATGGTGGATTTGCTAATACTCCGCACAAGATAATCGGTGTTGTAGAAGATTTTCATTTCGAAAGTTTAAGAGAAAATATTAGATCCTTAGCTTTTATATTATCAGAAAGTTCAGGATCCTTATCTGTAAAATTGACCTCCGGCAATCCTGAAAATGTCATTGCCTATGCAGAGCAACATTGGAATAGACTCGCTCCTGGTCAGCCCTTTTCATACACGTTCATGGATGAATCATTTAATAATATATATCAGACGGAACTGAGAGTTGGTCAGATTTTTACGATATTTTCCGGACTTGGGATATTCATTGCCTGTCTGGGATTATTTGGATTGGCCGCATTTGCTACGGAGCGAAGAACAAGGGAGATCGGAATAAGAAAAGTTTTGGGTGCAACGACATTAAGCATTGTAAGTTTATTGTCAAAGGATTTTTTGAAATTAGTACTATTTTCTCTTTTGTTTGCTGTGCCATTATCATGGTATTTGATGCAACAGTGGCTTTCTAATTTCGCCTATAAAGTAAATATAGGATTTTCTATTTTCGTGTTTGCTGGCGTAGCGGCAATATTTGTAGCCTTGCTTACTGTAAGTTTTCATTCTGTCAGATCAGCTATTTCAAATCCTGTAGATGCTATGAGAACAGAATAGGTTCTAGATATTTAGACAAATAAATTATCACTTTATAAATTAGATCCATGCTTAGAAATTATATTAAAATAGCAATACGCAATCTCCTTCGTTACAAAGGATATACCGCTATCAATATACTTGGACTTGCTATCGGAATGGCTTGCGTCATATTGATCATGTTGTATGTTCAAAGGGAGGTTAGTTTCGATGGTTTTCACGATAAGAAGGAAGAAATCTATAGGTTGAATATTCGCGTTACTAATCCACAGACTGGAGATATTCGCGAAAGAGCTGTAGGGCCATTCAGACTGGCTGACGAACTAAAACCCGATTTTCCCGATTTCGAAAACATTATAAGATTTGCTGCTCAATTTAGAGAGTCAATAGAATACGGTGATGAAATTTACGTAGAAGAGAAGCTGACGTTTGTCGACCCGGAGGTATTTGATGTCTTTAGCTTTACCCTGTCAAAAGGGGATCCAAAGACAGCATTACAAAATCCTTTTTCTCTTGTTATATCAAAAGAGATTAGTGAGAAATATTTTGGAACGGATGACGGTGTGGGAAAGGTTATCAGGATGCGTGATCAGGATTTTGAAGTGACCGGAATTATGGATGATATACCCGATAATTCCATATTTGACTATAATATACTGGTCTCCATGAATTGTAGTAAGACAGTATTTTCAAGGATTGTTTTAGAAAATTGGGGAGAAGGGTATGTAGAGACTTTTGCAGTATTGCCACCTGGATTAAAACCTTCAGGAATGGAGGAACGACTGGCCAAGTTTGTTGATGTAAAACTGGAAGCCTGGAGAGAAGCATCACCAAGATTAATCATGCAGCCATTATCAGATATCTATCTCAATTCACAAGATATAAGTTCTTTCGCTACTGTTGGTGATATTATTTATGTCTATGCATTTTCATTTATTGCGCTTTTTATTCTAATTATCGCATGTATCAATTTTATGAATCTTTCAACTGCAAAGTCAAGTCTGAGGGCTAAAGAGGTAGGACTCAGAAAAGTTGTGGGCGCTATGAAGAGCCAATTGATAGGTCAGTTTTTAAGTGAAAGTACCATTCTTGCCTTTATATCACTTTTCATCGCTTTGCTCCTTGCATGGATAAGTCTTCCATTTTTTAATACGCTGGCAGAATCAAATTTAGAATTGAATTTAACAGCTAATGCCCCGCTATTCATAGGACTGATTATAATTACACTATTTGTTGGCTTAGCTGCAGGTAGCTACCCTGCCCTATTATTAAGTTCTTTCAAACCAGTAAGTGTATTATCTGGTCAAATGAATACTGGTGCGAAAGGAGGATTACTGCGAAAAGTGCTTGTGGCTTTTCAATTTGCCACATCCATATTTCTTTTGGTTATTACAGGTATCGTGTATAAGCAACTTGACTATGTCAAAAATATGGACCTCGGTTTCGATAAAGAGCATATCGTTTTAATGGGTACGCCTACAGATATGAGGGGACAATATGAACAATTTGCTAATGAGCTGAAGAAAAATCCAAATGTTATATCAGGAGCTGGTTCCTCTCGTGTTCCTCCCGGACGATTAAGTAGCTCCCTTCAAGCACGACCTGAAGGAGTACCTGAGGATCAATATAGAGGTATGCAAACGGTTTGGACGGATTATGATTTTATTGAGACTATGGGATTTCAAATGGCTTCCGGAAGAAGTTTCTCTCGAGATTTTCCAAGTGATTCCAGGACAGCTTTTATCCTGAATGAAGCCGCCGTTAAAGACCTTGGATGGACAAATGAGCATGCAATTGGTAAAACGTTCGGAAGTTCAGAGATTACAGATTGGGATGTTGGTCAATGGGTTAACAGGGATGGTCAAGTTATTGGGGTCATTAAAGATTTTCATTTTGAAACACTTAAAAAGCCGATTATACCCACAGTGTATTTTGTAGCACCCTATATGGCTTGGAATTATGCAGTACGAATACGACCTGATAATATTCCTGCAACTATAAGACATATTGAAGAAGTCTATGCACAGTTCAATCCAGAAGTACCATTCGAATATACGTTTGTCGATGAGAATTATGCGGAACTGTATAAGGCTGAGGAACGGCAGGGCACTATTTTTGGAATTTTTGCTTTGTTAGCTATTTTCGTTGCATGTCTTGGCCTTGCAGGGTTGGCATCGTTTACGGCAGAACAAAAAAAGAAGGAGGTCGGTATTAGAAAAATATTGGGTGCCTCCAGCGCCAATATAATGGTCTTGCTTTCCAAAGAGTTCAGTCTTCTTGTCATTATAGCTGCTGTGATTGCTTCGCCGATTGCCTGGTATTTGATGAATGGTTGGTTACGTGAGTTTGCATATCGTATACCCATTGGGATAAGTGTGTTTATAATTTCTGCATCAATTGCTATGGTCATAGCATGGGTTACGGTCAGTCTTCAGACTGCCAAGGCTGCATTTGATAATCCGATTAACTCACTGCGACGCGAATAATAGTTTTTAAAAATATAAGCCTATTAAAATGATCAGGAATTATTTCAAAATTGCCCTTAGGAATTTGTTGCAACACAAAGGGTATACCGCTATAAATATTCTTGGCCTGGCTATAGGCCTGGCTTGTTTTATGATTATTATAATGTATGTCCTGGATGAACTTAGTTATGACAAGTGGCATAAAAATGGCGATCAGATATATCGTGTTGCCCTGGAAAGAAGTTATCCCGGACGTGTTCGTAATTATGCCATCATACCGCATTCATATGCAGAAGCAATGAATGATGAATTTGCTGAAGTAGAAGCGGCTACAAGATTATTCTACTTTGCAGGTAATCCGATAATTATCAAACACAATGATGCCATTTATGAAGAGAGTAAGTATATGTGGGCGGATAGTAATTTCTTTGATTTCTTTGATATTGAAGTATTAGAGGGTAATCCTAAGGAAGCATTTGTAAAACCCAATTCCGTCATTCTTACAAAAACGCTGGCTGACAAATATTTTAAAGGCGAAAGTGCTATTGGTCAGACACTTGATTTGCTGCAAAACAACAATGACCTCTTGGTTGCCGGAGTTGTGAGTGATGTTCCGCACAATAGTCATTTTGAGTTTGATATGTTGATGTCCTCTAAAAGTTTGAATTTTATTCAAGCTCCTAATTTTATTAACTTTTCAGCACTTACATACCTGATGCTACACCCGGAAACGGACCCTGATGCTTTGGAGTCAAAGTTTCCGGAGATGGTCGTTAAATACGCAAGCGGTCAAATATTGAACAATTTTGGAGTCGACTATGCGGAATATCAAAAGCAAGGAAATGGATATAATTATAGTCTTCAGAAATTAGAAGATATATATCTCAACTCCAAATTAGAAAGCGAAGTCAAACCACCTGGTTCTAAGCAGCGCGTATATTTTTTCCTCGTAATTGCAATTTTGATTTTAGTGATTGCCTGTATTAATTTTATGAACCTGGCAACAGCTCGTTCTGCTTCTCGTGCTAAAGAGGTAGGTATTAGAAAGACACTTGGATCTGACAGAAAGCAAATAGCTTTTCAGTTCTTTACGGAAGCCATAATAGTCAGTCTTATCAGTGGCGTACTGGCTTTAATGATTCATTATGTTGTACTTCCATATTTTAATAACCTGACGAACAAATCGTTTGACAGTGGAGATATCATGAAAGCAGGGTATCTATGGATGCTGGTATTGATAACTGGAATAACCGGGATATTAGCCGGCACTTATCCGGCAGTGGCCCTATCGTCCTTCAAACCTATCGATGTGCTAAGAGGGCAATTTTCAAAGACACGAAAAGGAACCTTATTGAGAAATTCCCTGGTGGTATTCCAATTTGGTATCTCTGTATTTCTGATCATCAGTACAATCCTGGTTTATAACCAGATGATTTTTACACAAAATAAAGAATTAGGTTTCGATAAAGACCACCTGATTACATTGCAGGGTGCAGGAGGTATGACGATGTCTCAGGAAAAAACTTTAAAGAAAGAGATAGCAAATTTGCCTGGAGTAGTGGCGGTCAGTGGATGTAGTACACAGCCGGGAGGAAACTATTTTGGCATGTCATTTAAACCATCTGGCGAGACAGAAATGACTACTGGAAGTGCATTAATTGTAGATGATGGTTATGTCGAATGTATGAAAATGGAAATAGTAGCAGGCCGTGCTTTCGCTGAAGAATTTGCAGATTCTTCGTCCATAGTAATCAATGAAGCGGCTGCCAGAGAAATGAATCTCACCGATCCAGTTGGTACACAAGTTGTCTCACCTGCAAATTTTCTAAATCCTATTCCCGATGTGCAAAGCATTTATACAATTGTCGGAGTTGTAAAAGATTTTCATTTTCAATCATTACACCAGAAGATATCGCCGCTATTTTTCGTGAGCAATTTAAGAAACTTTACACCCGGTGTTGACAATTTGATCACCGTCCGTATGAATCCAAATAATTTTCAATCGTCTCTAAATGAAATCGAAATACTTTGGAATCAGTTTCAACCTGATCTTCCATTCAGGTATGCTTTCCTGGACAGAGAATGGGCCAACTTGTATAACCAGGAAATGACTGCCAGGAAAGTTTTTAGTGCCTTTAGTATTCTTGCTATATTCATTGCCTGTCTCGGCCTCTTGGCTCTGGCAGCTTTCACTGCAGAACAAAGAGTAAAAGAAATTGGTATTCGAAAAGTATTGGGTGCTTCTTCTTTTGGAATCGTTCAATTGCTCTCTCGTGATTTTTTAAAACTGGTTTTGATCGCCATTGTTATTGCAAGTCCTGTGGCGTGGTATGCTATGAATAATTGGCTTCAGGATTTTGCTTATCGTGTGGAAATAGAATGGTGGATTTTTATATTCGCTGGCATTATTTCTATTCTAATTGCATTTGTCACGGTAAGCTTTCAAAGTATCAGAGCTGCAAGCGCTAATCCCATTGAGTCCTTAAGAAGTGAGTAAAGGCGAAAGCCTGTGCAGGATGCATATCAGTTAGGGTCCCACTTTTTAAAGACGGTGCAGAAGGCGGGATGAATGACTGATCCCGCAAGGGTCGAGCCCTACAGTGCTCGAAAGGAGTGAAGGCGCAAGCCCTTAAGGAAGCCTTCCAAATAAAAATTCCCAACTCTAAGAGAATGCTGGAAGCAGGAGCAAAATCCTCCGACCTGCGGCCACCTCCTTTATAAGGAGGACCTAATGTGTGCTATTATAAAATTATAGTATCCGCTACAATTCCAATACCCTACTTCTTCGGATAAGATATTTCTAATTCTGTAATCACCGTTTTTCTGACATCGTTGAGACTTTCAAGAAATTTGAATCGTTCGTCCTTCGGACCTTTAACTTGATCGGGACCACATGCAGTCGCATCATTGACATTTAGAAATTCTAAAGGATTTTGTCTGCCGCAGGCCAGGAAATCATTAATGGCGATAATGTGAGACTTGTTTTGTTGTATAGGGTTTCCATTTATATACCACTCATTTCCCTGGAAAATTACATTCTTTGTAGTCTGAAGAAAACCACCTTCTCCTCTTTGTTTCATACCCTCTTCCAAGGTTTTTATCAATAGGTCTCCCTGGATAGCAACTTTGAAAACTTTACCTCCAAAAGGTAAGACCCGAATCACATCGTATTCTGTGACTGGTCCTTTTAATAATTTATCATCAATTCGGATAGATCCGCTATTAAAGATGGCCATAACAGCTCCCTGGACTTCTCTCACCATTGAATTTGCTATGATTCTGGTGAGGTTGGTAGATTTATTGCGTACACTCGCATCAAGGCCATCAAAATCCTCTGGTAAATCACCAATTTCATTTGTGGGCTCAAAACCTGATTTTCTAAATCCATCAAAGCCTCTTTCCATCCATTTATCTACTAATGTTTTGATCTCCGGGTCATCAGGCAAGTTTTCATTTATCTCCACAAAGGTCGAAGTTATATCCAGCTTCCTTTTTTTCGTATTATAAGCAAGTCTATGCACAAATGCAGATTTGGCATTTGCATCAGCTTTAGCAACAGTCGTATAATTGATACCCCGATGGAATAACATGTTCTCGTGATTGTGCCCGCCAAGAATGAGGTCAATATCAGGAATGTTTTCAGCAATTAAAATATCATCAGTATAGTCGAGATGAGTGATAGCAATGAGCACATCTGTCTTATCCTTTATGGCTGCTACATTATTTTTAATAACTTCTAAAGGGGAATCTATACGGACGTATTTAGGATTATTCTCCTGGAGCGTGACGCCTACAATCCCCACTGAAACTTCATTTCCTCCTGGAAGGGTGAAATTCATTATGCTATCTGTAACGGTATTTCTGAAGTGTTGACCTCGTGTATCTCTTACATTGCCTGAAATCCATGTAAAGTCCACTTCGTTTATTCTTTTATAAAAATCTTCCTGTCCCAGGTCAAATTCATGATTTCCAAATGTGGCAAAGTCTATTCCAAGTTCATTAAGTACGTCTACCATCTGTTTGCCATTTAGTCTTTCGCCATCAACTTTTGCGGTACCAATAGCCGACGGACTAAAGAAATCTCCAGCTATAATTGTTATTGTATTGGGATTTTCTTGCAATAATTTCTTACGTAAAGCAGCTACGCGTGATAATCCCCCTTTCTTTCCCTGACTGATCGCTTGCATTTCATATACATCGTTAATCTGAAGGATCGTCAGTTTAAATATTGATGCTTCATCCTTTATTTCTTTTCTATTAACCATTTCCTTGTCTATCGACGAAGGCGTATCAATTGTACTTTGTGTCTGAACGGACTTACAAGCAGAAAAAGAATTCAGTAAAAAAAAGATCGCTAATGCAAATAAACCGTGTCCAATCAAAGAAGATGGCATATGCGCGTGGATACAGTTTTTGAAGTTGTGTTGCATAGCAGTATGATTGATTTGTGAACTCTTAAATATAAAGGAAGTAGTACAGAGTTTATCCTATATCCCAATTCTTTTACGAAGACTTGTTAACATTTGAGACATCAATATGCTAGTAAAGATTGAAGAGATTTCTTTTAAGATCCATATGCCTGTATATTGGGAGGTACAATTCATTTCTTCACGATTGAATGACACCATAGATATGAAAGCTTTATAGCCATGGATAGAAAGAAGATCCTCTGTTGATAAAAGAGTTAATTAACAGGTCCCCCGCTTGGCTAGTCAAACAACAAAGTTCAATCCCTAATACAAAGTCCTGTAAGGACGATATATTGTAGCCAGGGATAAAACGAAGTGGTATCACTGGTTAAAAAAGAGGTAATTGAAAAGAGTTGGTGGCATTTTTCTTTGCCCCCCGAAGCTATCTTCGATCGCAGAAGTTTCACGAAGGAGATAACGAAGGAGAGGTGCTTCAAGCAAAAATGGTGACAACTCGAAAAACGAAATGCTAAACCAAACCATTTTGGTAACTAAGATAAGAGTGCAAATATTGAAGATGCCTGGAGTAGTGAACTACAAACCAACAAATATTTTCTATTTTTCAGATTGGCTAATATGACTTACTGGTTGCAGTCTTTTTATAAGGC
>JAJCYJ010000571.1 GCA_029262975.1 Saprospiraceae bacterium | reverse complement strand
AAAGGAGGACCATAAAAAGTGCAGCTCGCCAATGTCCCACTTTTTAAAGGGGGTGCCGAAGGCGGGGGATTCCTCTCGATTTCTTTCGCAGTCTGGATGATCAATTCCATGATTCCATAAGGGCTGACACCATCTCTCATTTTATTCTAGCATTGTACTCGGGCTAACGCCTTCTCTCCCTTTTATTCTAGCATTGCTTAAGGGCTAACGCCTTCTCTCCCTTCGAGCACTGTCGTACTCGACCCTACGGGATCGGTCGTTCATACTCGACCCTACGGGATCGGTCGTTCATACTCGACCCTACGGGATCGGTTGTTCATCTGACCTACGGCCACCTTCCCGCGAAAGGCGCGGGACAGGCTCTTTGATAAGGAGGACATTTTAAATTGTGCACTTTTATAGGCACATAGGAACATAAGCCCTTAGGCACCAAAACCCATTAAACTCCATAAACGTCTTAAACTCAACCAGTAATCTCCCCACCACAACTACTTCCGGCCCCGGCCGTACAGCCGTAGCAGTGCTGGTCCATTACTATGTCCCGATCATACAATGCATCTAAATCAAAATCATCAATATGTTGCACCTTATGATCAACTTTTAAATCGAGCATTTGATTAAAGTCACAATCGTAAATAAACCCATCCCAACTTATTGATAAGGTGTTGCGACACATCAGGCCATCTATTGTACCGGGATTATAGGCCTCTACTAATTCTGTCATATATTCCTCATAATTTCCGCTTTCAATGAGATAATCTAAAAAGCGACTTATTGGGAGATTAGTGATGGCATATAGACTGTTAAAGGTAATATCGTACTTGCGCTTTAACTGGCGTTTAAATTCTTGTTCCAGACTCATTTGATCACCAGGGAGAAAAGCTCCCGAGGGATTAAATACTAAATCGAGAATAAGATTGCTTCCTTCGACACCATATCCTACTTCATTAAGTTTTTTAAGCGCAGCAATACTATCTTCAAAGACACCATCCCCCCTTTGGCTATCTGTTCTTGATTTATTGAAGTAAGGAAGAGAGGAAATCACCTGGACTTTGTTCTTGGCAAAAAATTGAGGCAGATCTTCATATTTCTTATGTGCCCTCAAGATTGTCAGATTGCAGCGATTCATAACATGGCACCCTGCCTCGGCACAAGAAGCAACAAACCATCGAAAATGGGCATTCATTTCAGGAGCACCACCCGTAATATCTACCTGCGGTATTTTATACTTTTTTATAATATCAAGACATTTTTCCAATGTTTTCCTGGACATGTTTTCTTCTTTCCTGTCCGGACCGGCATCTACATGACAATGCGAACAAGTCTGATTGCACAGTTTGCCGATATTAATTTGGAAAATTTCAAGGTTTCGAGGTCGGAGCACAGTATATCCATCACTATTTATTCTTTGCTTAAAAGGAATAAAGGATGCACCCTGTAATTCGTGATCATTCAGGACATTAAGTTGAAAAAATGAATCTGATAACTCACTCTGTCGGCGTTTTAAACTCTGCCCCTTTTGCTTAATACTCATGCACAATTATTTATGCTTACCTGGAATGACAGGTAACACGGACTTTTAATGATTTGTTTGCTCATTTCAATCTGGTTGCTAATTACCAATAAGCAGGATCACATGATCTTCTTCTTTACGTGATTCATCATCTGGACGCTATTGACTAATAGAGCGCCACTTTTGATCGCCGCAGCGACATGGACCGCTTCCATCATTTGTTCTTCATCAGCTCCCTTCACAAGACATGCACTTGAATAGGCATCTATACAATAGGGACATTGGACGGAATGTGCAACAGCCAGTGCTATCAAAGCCTTTTCTCGCGCTGTTAATGCTCCCTCTTTGAATACACTACCGTAATAATCAAAAAATTTCTTTCCCAATTCTTCCTGCCATTCAGTAATCTCACCAAATTTTTTAAGATCTTCAGGATTAAAGTAACTATCACTCATATTATATAAATGTTTAATATCAAAATTTCTTTTGACTCGTTATAAGGGTATATTTATAACCACTTCATGACAAGATTCATTTTACGTTTCAAATTTCAGAATATAGGCCAATATATCGCCTTATTTGTAATAACCTGTCTACTAACAGCCTGCACTGAGAAAGTGCGGACTTCTTCTGGAGAATTTCCATCAATAAAGATAACCAATAGTAGCGGTGACGACTTTTCGTATACTTTAGACAGTGTACTACATTATTTTTCACCTTATCCATTTAATGTTGGTTCGTTCATTCAGGACGATCAACAACAGGAAGTCATGCTTATATCCAAAAGGATAGAGAAGGGAATTGATGTTGACTTTATACCCGTCGCAAGGTTGAGTTTGTCTGAGCAATCAGGCGTGATGAAAAATGTTCTGATAGCCATTCCTAATGATGATCAGCTTAAAATAATTGATAGTCGAGATTTTTATGATTTCACTGTAGCGCAATTTTCTTTTAAACAAATTGTTGAATATTGGTATTCTAACAGATACGGTCTGCAAGGCACATCAATAAAAGGTTGGTCACCAGCTGATATCGATGATTTAAATGTTCAATGATATATGCAAGTCGAACAAGTGGTTAAGAAAAAAAAGTCGCTCTGGTGTTCTAAACCTTCGACGCTTCCAGTAAAAGTGGTCCGATTAGAAAAGTGGGATCTTGATGTGATTATCAGAAATGATATCAGCGAAGTGGCGGAGATATGGGATGCTATGGCACCTGACGAATCATTTGCACAATCTTCCTATCTGAAGACCTTAGAATTAACGAATCCCAATCATCTCAATAATCTGTATGTAGTACTTTCAAGAGAGGGAAAAGAAATTGGTATCATCTTATTACAGAGTCTTGTTTTGAATCTTTCTGACAGCTTTGACTATGACAATTATACCACCGACAGATCATATATGTCGCGGTTATGGCAAAAAATCAGACAGTTGGCCATATCATGGGTCACTGTTCGCATGATTACTGTAGGCAATCTTTATCTCACCGGCCAATACGGTATTCATATTAACAGTGATATTTTCGATAAAGAAGATCAGTTTCGCCTCGTTCATGACCTGATGAAGATTCTGAGAAAAGAATTGTGCAGTACAGAATACAGGTTTAACGGAATTCTCTATAAGGACTTTTTTGAAAATCAAGCTCCGACAGATCCATGGTCATTGAGGCTTCATTCATTTAATATCGATCCAAACATGATCCTGCATCTTCGCCCATCCTGGTTGAGTTTTGAAGATTATTTGCTTGATATGAGGAGCAAGTACAGGGTTCGTCTGAAAAATGCATTGAAGAGATTTAAAGGGATCGAACGAAGAGCATTAAGCTTCGACGATATGATGACGCATAAGGATAAGATGTATGCGCTATATAATAAAGTTTTAGAAGGGTCAGGGTTTGTATTAGCTATGGGGCGAGATAATTACTTCACCGAGTTAAAAAATCAGTTAGGTGAAGAATTACATGTCATCGGCTATTTTATGGATGAAGAACTCGTTGGGTTTTATACCTGGGTGATGGAAGGAGATAAATTGGATTCTCATTTTATTGGATTTGAACCAAGTCTTAATAATAAATATCAAATCTATTTGAACATACTTTTAGATCTTGTCAAAGACGGCATAGCACAAAAAGCACCTAGTATCTACTATTTCAGGACAGCTCTTGAAATTAAAAGTTCTGTGGGTTCTGTACCTAAAGAAATGAGTTGCTATTTCAGACATACTAACTCCTTGATTAATAGATGTGTCATCCCTCCGGCTTTTAAATATTTCATTCCTCATCAAAGTTGGAGACAAAGACATCCATTTAAAGCAGTGCCAGAAAGTCAGGCGTAAAGAGTTGATCTGCCGGTTGTTACATATAAGAAGGGTTTAAGAAAATACTTGGCTCAATCCAATAGACTTGTTCTAAACCCGCCGTCTCTTCTTTTGAAAAATTAGGTTCAATTTCTACGCTCAAATCTTCTACTTCATAATTGTCGATATTCAAATACAGAAGTGCAGAGAGTGTGGTAACCAATACGATAGAAGCTGCGACTATCCAAGGGCGGAATCCTGAATTGACAACCACATCTTCGTCTAATTGACGCTCAAGTCGATCCCAGAGTTCTGGTCGGACGTCTAGCGATTTTTGGTGTTCGCTATTTTTAAATATATCGTCTATTTTCTTTTTCATGATAATGGAAAGATCAAGCAATTTTGCTGATCTCATATTTTTTTTTAATTAATGATTGCAATTTTCTCCGGGCAAGTATCAACTGTGATTTGGAAGTATTGACACTAACTCCCAGCTTCTGGGCAATCTCTTTATGTTTAAATCCTTCGAGAACATACATATTAAATACAGTACGATAACCATTTGGGAGCTGATCGAGAAGTGTTAAAAGTTCTTCATATTCCAACCTGTGATCCCAAGCCACTTCTGGCTCTGAATGCATTTCATCAATAGCTACTGTAAGGTAGTGCGATTTTTTCTTGCGCAATTCCATCAGACA
The DNA here is from genome assembly GCA_029262975.1 of Saprospiraceae bacterium. Classification (GTDB taxonomy): domain Bacteria; phylum Bacteroidota; class Bacteroidia; order Chitinophagales; family Saprospiraceae; genus JAJRXG01. The sequence continues at coordinate 679 of JAJCYJ010000571.1, read as the reverse complement.
TTCATTAATAACAATGCGTTTCATCCATCCTTCAAAACTTCCTTGCCCATTAAATGTATGAATCTTGGTAAATATCTTGTGAAAAGCATGAATTAAAATGTCTTCAGCTGTTTCTCTTTGTTTTAAATAACGAAAACATATTGAGAGCATCAATGGGGCATAAGAATGAAAAAGCTCGTTTTGTGCTTTTCTGTCTGCATTCCGGCATCTCTTTATTAATTCTGCTTCCGATATCTTCATTCCACTCATTAAGAATTATAATCTATCACTCATATAATCATATTCGAGCCTTACTAAGGTAGATGTTTGTTGCCACAATTGTGGCGTGTGGCGATTGCAAAGTTCCCTCCTTTTGGGATAAAAGAGTCTTTTATCTGCATGAAAGTGGTAGGCTCATCACTTAAAAATAAGGCCAAAAAAGTGAATGTTTACTCAGCGTCAGAATGGACATGATATCAGATCATTACTCGCTAACTTAGATAGTTACGGATAATAGACCCTATTATACTTGGTACTGGATTGACCGGATCTTGCAATGGACTAAAATTATTATCTACTTTTGTCCCAGAAAAGGTTGTACATGCAAGTCATCAATGAGGAATATCAATATACCGGAGGCGTATCTGTATTAGGTCTTGTAGAGAAATATGATTGTCCATTATATGTCTATGACTTTGCG
>JAJCYJ010000570.1 GCA_029262975.1 Saprospiraceae bacterium | reverse complement strand
AAGTATTCTTTGTTTGCTTTTTTCAATTCTTTGTCAAACAACTGCAGTGCCTTGTTTTCTCCAGACAGATCATTTTTAAGTGTGAACATATTAGCATCCTTGTCATAGAAGAGTTCATTAAAAGTTCCCGGTTTGATATGTATATAGCTAATTTGACGCCCTGCTTTTAGAGTAAGAATCGTCGACTTTGTAAGATTCAGATCTACTGGATCCTGGACATGAATCGCAGTGAATATTGTGTCACAAATGCCGTTTTCAATTTGTTCAAGCACCACATATTCTGCGTCCATACCTTCAAGATTACTGTTGATAATTGTTTTATTTGGTACATTATCAGAACATCCTGCGGTTGTGATGATTAAAAAAATTATCCAATTTTGGAAATTAAAAATATTCATATTTACAAGAAGTGATTTGGGAAAATGTGTACAAGAACATGACTCTTTTACAAAGATAATTCACTTAAATCAGAAATACCAAGTTGAGACATATTGTTGATCAGATCTCCCTTAAGGATTTCATATACATGATCACCACCCAATGTGCCTAAAGCTCCTACTCCGTAGATAAATGCCCGGCCCAGGAGTACAAATTCTGCGCCAAGACTGATCGCTCTAAGAATGTCAAGTCCGGTTCGGATACCACTATCCAGTATGATCGCTGTTCGACCTTTTACCAGACGCACGATTTCAGGTAGGGCATCAATAGAAGTTGGAGCGCCATCAAATTGCCGGGCTCCGTGATTAGATACGACGATACCATCCATGCCAATCTTTACCGCTTCTTCGGCATCTTCAGGATGTAAAAGACCCTTCATGATCACCGGCCCTTTCCAGATATCTCTAACCTCTTTACAATAGTCCCATGAAATATTACAACCAAGTTGTTCATGTACAAATGCACCAACAGACATCATAGAATTGAACTCTGAATAATTTTCAATCGTTCTAAGTCTTGGTAGACCATTTTTTACAGTACCCAATGACCAGGAGGGATTTTTGATGCCTTGCCAAATAAAACCAGGAGTAATCCTGGGAGGGGTACTAAGACCTGCACGTTTTGTTCTTTCACGTCTGCTGGGAGTAGGAATGTCCACGGTTATTACCAATGTTCTGAATCCAGAATTCCAAGCTCTGTCCAGAATTGTTTGTCGCAATTCAGCTTCTCTTGGAGGGTATAATTGAAACCAGCCCATGTCACCTGCATGGGGCCCAACTGTCTCTGGTGTTTCGGTAGCCACGGTGCTCAAGCAAAACGGTATCTGATATTTTTTCGCTGTCTTAGCGAGAATTACTTCAGCTTTTGGCCACATGAGACCTGTGAGTCCTACAGGGGCAACACCAAAAGGAGCACTATAGGTCTTTCCAAGGAGATTTGTTTCCACCTTGGGTGTTATCAGTCCTTTACAAAATTTAGGTGTAAGAGAGATTTGTTGAAAGGCATCCGTGTTTTTTTTGAGTAGGTGTTCTTCTCCTGTTCCCGTCTGAAGATAAGCCCATGATACATCGGGCATTCTGGTTCTGGCTCGTTCTTTCAGGTCCCGTATCGCCGGATACTTATTCATTAGATATTGACGCTGCTTTTCGTAAGTCACAAGTATCTGGATTTATGAAACAAAATAAACAAAGCCATAGTTACAAAATCCCGTCAACTTATTCTAACCTGCTGTAATAGGGAATGATTTGAAGGCCTGTTTTATAAAGGCAATTTTCGATTTCCTGTCAATTATGATGCACATGCGGAAGAAGGAACAAACATAAGTTTTGTGATAGGTAAATTTTATGGGTTATATTGTCATATAGTTTGTTGTTATTGACCAATATGACAAGAGACACAATTTTAAAGCAAATTAAGACGAAGCCTGGAACATCGTAAACCGACTCCCCAGGCCTCAGGAAACTTCAAAGTACCTATGCCTTTAAAAACAGAACAAACCGAACGAAAGATCGAACCAAATCCCAGCAGTGCTCAGTCTCAGGCTTCTAATGTATTGCCCGGGAAGGAATTTTCTTCTACTAAAGAAAAAAACTCATTATCTAAGAAGACCATCGGTATACTGAGAACGACACTCAGAAATAATATTGAGTTAACTCATCTTGCTGATAATAAGGCAAATGTATTACTTAGTTTAAATGCAATAATGTTGACATTTCTTGTACCCCTCACAATTCCCAATATCGATTTAATAGAGCAGTATCATCTTGAGGCTCCAATACTCATACTTGTTGTAACTTGTCTGTCTACCGTCTATCTCTCGGTCCTGGTATTAAAGCCGGGTAAATTTAGCGGACAAAGAATCAACATAGATGAAGATCATCAACTCAGCCCGTTCTTCTTTGGTAACTTTGAAAGAATGACCAAAGATGAGTTTCTGAAATATTCTGATGATGTCTTAAGTAATGCCTCCCTTGTCAAATCTTTTCTTTCTAATGATTTCTACCATATTGGATTGAGACTTGCAGAGAAAATGAAATTGATGAGAAGAGCTTTTAACATTTTTATGATTGGCCTGGCCAGCTCAATTATTATAAGTTTTTTACTCATCATAACTAACTAATCATGTATACTCTGATCTTATTATTCGGCACATTCTTTCTGACAGGAGATTCCAATTATTTTAATTCGGATCAAACTATTACCTCCGCTCAATCTACTATTTCTCCTGCTTTTGAAACTGAGACGAACGAAGACAAGAAATCTCATTTTCAATATCTGAGCGAAAAAAAGGAACTTGTAATTCAACTGTCAGATGATATCAAAACGATCACAAAAAATTTTTAGAAAGATACTATAACTGATGGTTCGATTCAAATTGAGGCAGATGGTGAAAACTTAACTTTTGTGGCTGAATTTGATCTTGGAGGGAAAACGAGAAGAAAGATTTGTAAAATGCCTCCGGTCAAAATCAACTTGAAAAAGAAAGAATTGGAGAGTAGAAATTTTGTTAAAAAATGCGATAGGGTCAAGATAGTATTTCAATGTAGTACTTCTAAGTCAATGTCTGAGTCAATAAAAATGGAAAAATTTATTTATGACTTGCACAATCTGGTGACCCCATATGGTCATAAGGCAATATTGACTCAAGTGAAACTTGGTGATAATGACAAAATGTACGATGGTTTAATACTTGAAAGTGATGAAGACATCGAACATCGAACGAATACAACAATATTAAAAAATAAAACTATTGCAACTAACGTATTGGACAGGAAAGAGTATCTCAAAATGTGTCTTTTCCAATATATGATTTCTAATGCTGACTGGTCTGCCAGGAAAGGTCACAATACAGATCTATTCAAAAGAAATGAAGACAATTCCCTTGTCGTAATTCCTTACGATTTTGATTATGCCGGATTAATCGCTAATAGCTACGCAGTTCCACCGGCTAATTTGCCAATTTCGAGTGTTACGCAAAGATATTTTATGGATAAAAATGTTACAATCGAAGAGTTAAATGAAGCTGTGACTTTTTTCTTAGATATCGAATCAGATATTATAAATTTGTGTGAAGGTTCAACTTATTTATCCAAAGGCTCCAGTAAGAGAGTCAAGAGATTTATAGAGGAATTTTATAAAATAATTAAAAATGACAAAAAAGTAAAAAGGATGATCAATTAAAAATTGATGAACATTACAGATACCTGAAGGTCATTTTTTTAAAGCATTCTTATTCTTCTTTAGTCAGATCATTGAGCATCGACCTGTAGCGAATTCCCTTATCCAAGGCATTACGATTAATTGCATCAATCATATGCAAAGCTCTTTCTTTTTCTCCTAATTTGTAAAGTAGTACGGCCTTATAGTCTAATTGGCGATATGATTCTTCTCTGAAAATTTGGAAAGAGATTAAATCATTCAGCGTTTCTAAGTCTTCTTTTATCGTTGTAACCGGAATGACAATACTATATAATTTGTCAAGAAACTCCCAGGGAGATCGTGGGTAAAAGGCGAGATAATCAAAGGCTTCAGCATAGAGCAATTCTACTTCAACCGGCGGAGTGCTAAAATAACCAATGGCAAAAATCCTGAATAGACTATCAGCATCATAACCTAATTCTTTTTCATATCTGTCCCACACATAAAATGGTTCTAACAGAGCTTTCTTCTTTAGGTCATTGAGGATGTAAATACTTTGAAGCGTGAGTATGGTATCAAGACTGGTCACCATGATAGCGCGATCTTTATCATTTAAAATGAGTCTGTTCAGTCTTTTAGAAAATGGAGCGTTATAGCCCACCACAAGAATATCTCTTAGTAGCTTGTTATTTATTCGTTTAGTATCTGCTCTCTTCAAGTAATCTTCAAGACATTCAGAACTGTATGTTTTGTCATACGTCTCAGTACTTATTTTGGCTAACTCAAGTAATTTAGTTGGATCTTTTGATTTGTTCTTTTGCACAATTGCATTTTCTACTTTCTGAGATAGTGTCTGGGCCGTCTCAAGAAATTTTGAAAACTCCGCATCATTAGATAGGCCATTATGGACACTGATAATTATATCATCAGGGTGTATAAACATCCAGGATGGATTTTTAACACCAGTAAAATCACCTTGCGGACTCCTGTGGGGTGCCATGACCCAATCTATAACAATTGTGTGCACATTGTATCCCGCTATTATACTTTCAATATTTTCAAATTCATTAGCACTGTCGACAGGATATGTTGGAGAATATAGGACAGCCAAGATCGGTTTTCTGTCTTGTTTGGCTTTTTTTAAAACCTGTTTGTAGGACATCCGCTCATTCTGTAAGTTGAGCAAGCTAACTTGTGCGGGAAGCGTAAATGAGGATGATATTATGAAAACCAAAGTGGCTATCAGAATATACTTAGAATTGAATGTTTGGCCCATATTTAGATATATTATTAATCACTTTATCCGGTTATATACAAATTTTACTTCTTGAGGTCCCTCATCATCGTTGTTATTTATGACGACATATAAATGCATTTCATTATTGTTGATACGCTGAAATGTGAATTGATCAAAATAGACGATGTCTTTACCCAGTTTGACTAAAGGGAAGTCAACGGTTTCATTCTTTTCTTCCCAACCTTTCAAGTCTTCATTAAAATGCCTTAACTGTAACAAAACTGTCGTATCAACTTCCCGAATAATGCAAAGTTCATAAAATGCGATTTTATCACCATGACTTAGTTTAAAGGCGCCCATCATACTACTGCCTAGGGGAGGTGTCCATATTTCTTCAGTTACACCTCCAAAGGCTTCACCCTTCCAATGACCGGCAATCCAGGATAATTGATCGATTGTCGCTGCGGGAGATGCGATGTCTGGATCTTTTTTTATCGTATGACCCGTTTCCTGCCCTCTTAGACCGGGTAATAGAACCAACATTACCAATACCAAGTATAAATGTTTCATGATTCGTCCAATTATCATGCAATTTAAGATAAATGTTAAACCATTAACATAGTCCTTAACACATCTTGACAAGACCTTAACTGCATAAAAGGGGAGATTAACATCTATATGATAGAAGTTTACAGAACAGATCATGACTTAGGGAGGATGGAGTTGAATCGCAGAATTGGATTTTAATATTGATTGCGAAGGTGAGCAAGAGATTCCTTTAGAATTGATCAAAGAGGTGCTTAGATAAAAAGATGGAATATTCTAAATAAGACTTATTTATTTTTTCACAATTAAATCTAGCAGTTATGAAAGCATGGATTACATTTTTTCTGCTAGCCTGGATACCTACTTTATTACTTTCTTCTAATTCTTTATCACATGAACTTTATGGCGTATGGTATGATGATTACTCTAATACGAAATTAGAAATCAAGCATTCCCGTAAGGGCATTAAAGTGAAATCACATGCAGGATGGTTTCATAAATGGCGAACTTACAATTATATGGGACGTGGACTTTATGATGATTGTGATGGAAGGGTAATTGTTGTACTTGGGCAAAATCGAATCGAATGGAGAAAAGGATATCGCAGAAGTCCGATTCTTCTGAAAAGGTATCATGATTATGACCGATATAATTATCGTGATGGTTACGATTACCAGGGTGACTATGGAAATAGAGGATATGACTATCGAAATGACCGATCCAACAATCGCAACTATCAACAATCAGGTTATGGCAGAGATGCATATTCTGGAGATTGGTATTGCAGTGATCACAAGCTCAATCTAAGAATTGAGCTTTCAGGAAGTGGTTTGAGGGCAAGATCAGGTAATAAGTGGACCTATTATGAGCCCTATGACGATCATTATCGTGATAAAAGGGGCAACAGGTACTATTTGGATAATCGAGATCTTTCCTGGCATAGCTTCGATGGAAAGAAGCGATTGAAGTTTGGTCGGAGATAGTTATTCAGTTTTTGTCATAGAAAAGTCTCATCAACTATGGTGGGGCTTTTTTGTTTTAATCATATAGACTTGCCGGGCTGAGCCAATGCTTACAATATTTGATTTCGCATCATTTCTATTTATTAAAACTATGCCTTATTCCTGAACTTATAGGTCTTATTTTATTCTGTCATAACAGGGACACTAATTTGATCCGCGGAATGCTACCTTTGAACAATGAGCAATACAGAGCCAATCGCTGTTACCCGGATAAGCAATCAGGTATTTATTATTCTTGGAATATTAGGTGCCGTTTTTGTCGGAACAGCTGAGTGGCTATTACATTTTCTACCTGAAGGCCCAGGCGGTGAAATTGATATGCTCAATCATGTTCCTTTGGAGCGTGCTAGCCGGGGCCATTTCATAGCTGTTTATTTGGCTCCTTTATATTTTGCCGGGTACTATGGAGTGATGCGTATTTTTAAGTCTTCAGGTTATTGGTTATCTCGAACGATACTTGTACTTGGCATTTATTCTTTTTCAATTGGAGCCATTTGGATAAGTTCGAGATATTTTGGTGCCTTAGCATTTCAGACAAGTATGGGTTCAGGGAATTACGAACTTTATATCACTGAATATGAGCGGCATTATCAGACTATCGTTTGGTCCCTTCGTATTTCTGTGATTCTAATTTCATTGTGTTACGTTTTACTGATCTTACAAAATAAGATAGGCTGGCCGAAATGGATGGCTATTTTTAATCCTGCGGTCTTGTTGGCTATAATTATATCATCACTATTTTGGCTTAAACCTGTAGGCATACACTTGGCCCCAATTGCAATGAATGCTGCTCACCTTATCTTTTTCTCATTAATTTTATATCAGTATCAGAAGAGTTCAACATTGAAACTATGAAGTGGATTAAGCGGGTAGTTATTTTTATAATTGCTATGATTGTTCTTTTATTTTTTGGCATCTACATGTATTTGAAAAATGATGCTTCAAACCCATATGATATACCGGATCCAATACCAGTGGATGTACCCTCATTTACTGAGGTGGAAATAGATTTTAATCATAACTTTTATGAGCCTGATCATCTTCCTTTTATGGGTGCTGGGATAATTGATGTAGATGGTGATCAATACCCTGAAATATGGTTTGGTGGTGGGACAGATCAGGAAGATGGACTGTTTCAATTTCAAGATGGAAAGTTTATAAATATCACGGATAAATGGGAATTGAAGAAATTGAATCTTTCTGGTCATTCGTATGGACCAGCTGTATATGATATTGATCAAGATGGTGATGAAGACTTATTCATATGCCGATCGGATGATGTTTATCTTTATTATAATCTTGGAAATAAATTTGCTCCGGGTAAAGCACTTAATATTCCATTAAATGAAAAGTCTGTGCCTGTTTCTCTTACACTTGGAGACATAGATAATGATGGGAATGTTGATTTATTTGTTTCAGCATATATCGCACAAGCATTTGTTGAAGGCCAAACTATTTTTACAGATGAATCATATGGCGCTTCAAGTTTGTTAATGAAAAACATGGGAGATGCCTCCTTCCAGGACATTACTAAAGAAGCAGGTTTGGATTATGTTCATAATACTTTTGTTGCAGTTTTTATAGATGTAAATGGCGATCATCATTTGGATCTCGTAGTAGCACATGATACCGGTGAAGTCAGAACTTACAGGAATGATGGGACCGGTAAATTTAGCATTCAATCCAACCCTTCGAGCAATCATTTTGCTTACCCTATGGGTATTTCCGTAGGAGATTACAATAACGACACAAAACCAGATTTCTTTTTCAGCAATGTCGGGACTACGATGCCCAGGTCTCTATTGAAAGGAGATTTGGACGAGGAGCAGGAGAAAAGATTTAATACCAAATGGATGTTATTTGAAAATAAAACACTTGAATCCGGTGATTTTATATTTACAGACGTAGCCGAAGAAACAAATCTTTCTAATTATGAGTTTGGTTGGGGTTCGGTCTTTGAAGACTTTAACCTCGATGGATTACAGGATTTGGCTGTAGCCGAAAATTATGTTTCTCTTCCAAATTTTAAATTAGTCAAACTGCCATGTCGATTTTTATTGAATACACCCTCACATAAATTTATTGAAACCGGAGAAGAGTCCGGGGTGATCAACAAAAATTTTGCGATCAGTCCTCTTTCAGCAGACTTTAACGATGATGGCTATCCAGACCTGGTTTATTCCAATTTATCGGGACCAGCCCGTGTTTGGATTAATAATGGAGGTGATGCCAATTATTTGAAAGTTAAATTAGAGCAAACCTCATCCGCACTCGGTGCCAAGATCTCGGTCTTCAAAAATAACGGAGAGGAGTTGACGGATTGGTTGGTCAGTGGCGAGGGACTGTCCAGCGATCAGGCACATACCCTAATTTATGGTCTCGGTGAAAGTGAACTAATTAGCAAAGTCATCGTCGATTATGCAAATGGTACGGACACCATAATTTACAATCCAGGGCTTAATCAAACGCTCTTTATCGAGGCAGCTTTGGAAGATGCAACAGATCATCCTGAACGCCTCCAATAATCAATAAATTAGTTCATGGAAAGATATTCGAAAGTATACTACTGGGTGATCATTATCCTACTCATCCTGGCGCTTTATGGAGCCGCAAGTCTTTCACTTGGCGAATTTAAATCTCAGCATACTTGTCCACAATTGCTGGGTATTCCTGCATGCTATATGGTATTTGGGCTGTTTTTAATTGGCTTGTTTGCTCATTTGATAGATTTTGGTACCTGGTCATTTTATAGTCCAATAGGAATATTAGCTATTCTTGCATTGGTAGGAACAGTAGGGGAGTTTAGCGGAAAGATTTCATGTCCTAGAACATCCGATGGTATCCCAATGTGTTATATATCCCTGGTCATTTGTGTACTCCTTCTCTTGAGTAAATACTTCGAAAATAAAAGCTTATCAAGGAAATGATCCAGAATACAGCGCCCCACCTACAAACTGAACTCACTTTTGTATCCACTAAAAATGATCTGTTGCCACAGTACTTGCTTCTCTGTAGTAAGTATTAGAATTATCCGATAATGCTGGAGCAAAAGGTTAGTAATAAGCTCTGTCATCATACGCGATAAGACCTTCGGGAGCGGTTGAAGGGCTGTTTTCTGCACGCTATGTAAAACATAACATATTTGTATTCAATAGTTTACACATTATAAAATAATGTAATATAAATACAATATTTTATTGATAATGACTGAGCGATAAGTGTCTTTATTCGACTTTCGTTTTGTTACTTATTTATGGATATTCTCTTATGACCACTCCGTTCACATCTGAATTGATGCTCTTTAGGTATGCTCCGACCGCTCTATCCATGGAGATAGGTGTATGCCCTTGAAAATATTCAGCATACTTTTCAGCGGAATCCTCCACGAGACCTAATGACACAACATTCAACCGACATTGATCTCCAATATCAAGACTTGCCGCTTGGACAAACGAATGTATTGCTCCATTAACCATGGCAGCACTTGCAGTCAAAGGTACCGGATGATCGGCAAGTATACCAGTTGAAAGAGTGACCGATCCACCCACATTGAGGAAGTTTAGCCCTATTCTTACCAGGTTCACTTGCCCCATCAGCTTACTCTTGATACCTATATAATAATCTTCCTCGCTCAATTCTGAGAAGGGCCCCCATTTGGCTTCACCCCCAATATTAATTATAGCATCTACCTTGCCTATCTTTTCAAAAAAGCTTTGAATAGATGCTGTATCAGCAATATCCATTTTATAGTATCCTTCGGATCGCCCTGCTATAAGGACTTCGTGATCCTCGGATAGTTTAGATGAAACTTTACTGCCTATAGTTCCGCGTCCTCCGATAATCACAATTTTCATCGACTATAATTCAAATTTTATTCCTTGTGCCAAGGGGAGATCTGTGCCATAATTGACCGTACATGTCTGTCTTCTCATATAAGATTTCCACGCATCAGAACCACTTTCGCGTCCACCTCCAGTTTCTTTTTCTCCACCAAAAGCACCACCTATCTCTGCTCCTGAAGTACCTATATTAACATTAGCGATACCACAGTCTGATCCATTATATGATAAAAATTGTTCCGCCTGTCTCATATTAAGCGTAAATATTGCAGAAGAAAGTCCCTGGGGGACATTGTTCTGAATGCTTATCGCATCTTCCATATCCTTGTAAGGCATGATGTATAGAATCGGTGCAAAAGTTTCGTGTTTGACTATGGACATATCGGGTTTTGCTTCGATAATCGTCGGTTCCACATAGCACCCGGATTCGAACTTTGACCCAGTCAGAACTTTATTTCCACACAGAACTTTTCCTCCCTGTTCGACGGCCCTGGTTATCGAATCCTTATATGCTGCTACAGCGTCTTCATCAATCAGGGGCCCAACATGATTATTTTCGTCTAAAGGATCACCTATCTTAAGCTGACCATATGCCGCAACTAACTTGGATTTAAGGTCTTCATAGTTATCATTATGAATAATTAGTCGTCTTGTCGATGTACATCTTTGGCCACAAGTTCCAACGGCTCCAAATACAATGGCTGGAACAGCATGACCCAGGTCTGCATTCTCTGTTACAATAATGGCATTGTTACCGCCCAATTCAAGGATTGATTTGCCAAACCTCTTAGCTACAGTTTGTCCTACACTTTGACCCATGCGGGTAGATCCAGTAGCGGAAATGAGCGCAACTCTTTTATCTTCACACATGATCTTACCGACTTCCCGGTCACCGCAGAGGAGACAAGAAATGCCTTCCGGGAGATTGTTTTCTTTGAGTACTTCTGCTATTATTTTTTGACAGGCGATACCAGAAAAAGGAGTCTTTTCTGATGGCTTCCAGATACATACATTGCCACATATCCAGGCAAGGGCTGTATTCCATGCCCATACAGCTACCGGAAAGTTAAAAGCAGAAATAATTCCAACTACACCAAGCGGGTGCCATTGTTCCAGCATCCTGTGATTAGGTCGCTCAGAATGCATTTGGAGACCATATAGTTGTCTGGATAATCCTACAGCAAAGTCACAGATATCTATCATCTCCTGAACTTCTCCAAGACCTTCCTGAAGACTCTTTCCCATTTCATAGCTGACCAGTCTCCCGAGAGCCATTTTATTTTTTCGCAGACCATCACCAAATTGCCTCACAATATCTCCTCGTTTTGGTGCAGTGAGTGTCCTCCAAACTTTAAAGCCTTCCTGAGCTGAGGTAATTACTTTGTCATAATCTGAAGGCGATGCAAGATTTACCGTCCCGATCAGTTGTCCATCAACAGGCGATGTAATACTTACTTCTGGCCCACTACCAGTCCAGTTCGATTGCCCTGTACTTAAGCCATTAAAATGAGTAAGCCCGAGATCTTTTAAAATGTCATTCATATATAGTGATAATTACTTCTTTACAAATATTGTTGCCATGGCAAATGTATGATATTTGATTACATCCGGTTGCATTAATCCGTCGCAAAATGAATCCCTTGGATGTTAGTCACCATAATGCTTCGAACAGTTAAAGGCTGGAAGAGTTCAGATAATTGTCCAGCCCTTAGGCTGATAACCGGGAGAAGATTGAATTTAAATGGATAACTGCCAAGTCTGCTAATGCGATATCTCTGAAGGAGAAGAGCCAATATGCCTTTGGTAGAAATAATCACGCCTCTTGTTGTTAGAACCATCACTTGACTGATAGTTACTTCAAGCCTCAAAATTATGACACAGATAGCACTATGAAATTCTTAGCCAGGCATCTTTGCAGATGAATCCATTGAGTATTCACTAATTACAAAATACAAAATATAAGTAGCAGTTCGGTTTGGCATTTTTATTTTAAACGCTAACTCCCAAATAAGCGGGAATCCTTTAAGAAACTTCGAGACAATCCTGGCTGTCCTCTTAATTCTTCAACTCGTCTCCTTACAGCTTCATTGGCCAGTTCATTTTCAGCTTCTATGGCCAACTTGGTCTTGTTTTCGATTGTTTCCCGATCAAAATTCACTTCACTCATGACAGCGCTGCTGTGCTTTGAAGTGAACGCTTTATGATTTACTTCGAACAGATGTTCGTGTTTATTGAGCACAAAATCATAAGGACTTCTTTCCAGTATTAACTTGGTAATAACCGGTGCCGTTTCGACGGCGATGAATAAGAGCATTATAAATATATTTGCAATAAAAATGGCCCGGCTTCTGTTACTTGCTCGTTCTAATCCTTCTAATCTTGCTGCGAAGCCACCTAGGCTAACACGCTGCAAGGCCTCCATATCAGTTGACATTCCATTTTCTAATTGTTCAATCCTGTTTTGTTTTAATGTTATGAGGGCATTATTGTTGGCTTCCAGATCATCTAATTCAGTTTGAACAAGATCAGCTGCGGCTTTTTTTGTTTTATAAATTGGCCCGAGATTTCGGCGCAAAGACCCTCCGGTGCCGTCTGCTTCTTGTATCGCTTCTGCTACGAGTACATCTCGTTCTAATTGTTTGACATTAATTTCATTTTTCAGTCCAACTATATCTGCTTCTAAAGAATCAATGTTTGCAGTGTATCTCGCTTTAACAAGATCATCTTGTTCCTTATAATTTTCTTGTTGCATTTTTACAAGTTCTGCATTGATTTCACTTTCGAATATCTTTAATTCCAAAGGTTTGGCGATTACAATTGCAATTAAGACGGCCAGAATGAGGCGCGGCATAGCAGAGGTAAAATCACGAAAAAAGGAACCTTTCTTCTTCATAGTTGAAACTATGAATCTGTCCAGATTAAAAATCATTAATCCCCATAACAAAGAAATTGGAATGATCATCCAATAGGATTCAAAGACCGTATAAAGTGCGTAACCAGCGGCAATAGCAGCAAAGACACCAGTGAAAAATATAGTAGCTCCTATACCTACGTATTTATTAATTTCAGTAGGCGTTCTTTTCAGAATAGAAGAATTTGCTCCAGAACAAAACAAGAAAAACTCTTTAAGGGAATGCATAAAGTTAGATTAGTTATGAACAAAGATGGAAAGTCAAGTTAAAGGACGATTCTGAATGTCAAATTATTATTCGACCAGCCATTGAATTTCACCGATGAGATCTGATTAGTCCGCTTAGCCATAGGTA
>JAJCYJ010000569.1 GCA_029262975.1 Saprospiraceae bacterium | reverse complement strand
ACACAAACTCTCTATCAACAATAAGCTCATCCAAAGTCACATCATGAGCACCTGTTGGAACTAAATCTATTTCCTGAAACGGATAAAATATCCCGACTTTACGCCCATTCTTATCTTTCAAAAAATTGTCATAATAACCTCCTCCATAACCTAATCTGTTTTTAGAAACATCAAAAGCCAATCCAGGAACTATAATTATATCATAATCTTCAAAATACTCATCTTCACCTGCCGGATGAGAAGTTCCGAATTTTCCCTTTTCTACTTCCTCTAAGGTTCTTAAACGTAGATGCTGCATTTTTCTATCCCCTAATGTTTTGGGTGCAACAACTGTCACAGAGGATTGTAACATCAATTCAATTAAAGGAAAAATATCAATTTCCGATCCCATTGGCAAATAACAATGGACAACTTTAAACGCACCTCTATTTATTATTTTCCATAGTTCTTGACAGATTTTTGCGTCATATAATTTTTTCTGACCATGATCCAAATTAGATCTTGCCGCGATCATTCTTTCTCTAATCTGTCTTTTACCTTTCACTAACGTCATTGATCTAATTCTGAGCAATAATAATGGCGACAAATTTATCCAATATTTCTCAAAATAACTATGATATAAGGTTTTAAGCCAAAGAAGGTGTCCATTCATTTAATCCAGAAATTACCCTGTCTTTTTTTTACCTAAAAGCTCTTGGTGAAGCATTTAATCTATTATTTAATATTTTCTTTTCTATACACAGCGTCAATATAATATTGCTTACTCACGTCTATTATCACCACTTTCGGTCAACTTTTAATAAAGCTGTACAATACATATATTTTAATTCAAAGCGATTAGGGGATTATCAGCTTTTCAAAAGGGGAATAGAAAGCTCTGACGTAGCCATGATATTAAAAAGCTAAATAGTTAACATCAATTCTTATTGAAGTTAGAAATTGAATTCAGAAATAACTATTTTTATAAATGGTATTTTATAAAATTACTATTTATTCAGGATGCATGCTATTCTTCTTAATGGCATGTCAAACAAAGTCGGTAAAACCTAAAACTCCACTCCCCTTAGCGCAGCAACATTTTCAGAAAGCTATTCTTATGATTAAAGCTCAAAATTTAGATTCAGCATTGATGTGGATTGATCAGGCTTTGGCAAACGGATATAGTAACCCGATGGATTTAGTTACGGATGGCAACTTTTATCAATTAGTTGATGAACCAAATTACAGGTCAAAATTTCGCGCACTCATCCAAAAATATGCGACAGATAGCCATGCTGAAATGGTGAGAAAAGAAGAACCAGGGTTTCCTATTTCTGTTTTAATCAAGATTTTAAGCGAATCCGATCAACGTCCGATCCAGAATGTGTCCGTCGAATTAGTTCATACCGACCTTAGAGGAAATTATTTTGAAGAAAAATCTTTATGGAATCCCAGAATGTTCGCTTATCTCAAAACTAATAAGAAAGGTGAAGTCAGCATTAACACAATTAAGCCAGGTAGCTATTCAGATGACAATGGAGCATCTGTTCCGGCTCACATTCATTATACACTTACAGCTAAAGGTTATAAAATGTACGCCAGTGAATTTACGTTTGAAAATGATCCAATTTTGCTCGCCGCAGGAAATGTCGAAAATGTTTTGATGGCCCGGCAGATCAATGAGCGCGATTCAGATCATTTTGAGATAACTTTATACATGCAGGAGGAATGACTAATGCGATGAAACGAATATTCTTATTGACTTTTTTTTATTACTCATCTCCATTAAAATTCATATCAAATCAAATATTTGATAGATACTTCTTGAATCACTATCTAAACTCATCAATATCCATTTCAAATAATTAGTAATTTTACGAGATCAGGTTAGTCTTAGTAGGCATATAAAAGTTTGCTCATTATTCTTTGGCGGAAATTCTTCAGATTAACAGCTATGTGGTTATGGGAGACGTTTAAATATTACCTATTAAACTATCTAATCAATTGATCATCAAATACAATTAAAAAAACACGTCTATATTGAAAAAGCAAAATGTATTTCATGTATGAACATTATAAAAAGTTTCATCTCAATATGCCTATGCTGTCTCATGATAAATGGGTGCGCATCAGATGATGAAAATTCATCTTCAGCACCAAAAATTTTATCTTTTAGTCCTGAGTACGGACTTCCCAGTTCAACAGTTAAAATATCCGGATCCAATTTTAGTGCTGACAAAAGCGATATAGAAGTCAAATTCAACGGCGTTCAGGCGACAATAGTGAATGCTTCAATATCATCAATAAATGTTGAAGTTCCCGCTGCAAAATCAGGCAGAATTACGATTACGGTCTCAGGTGAGACAGCCTCCAGTGAATCAGATTTTAAAGTCCTCATCGATATGAATCAGGTGCTAGATGATTTCATTGAAGACAACCCGAGTGTTCCGGCCATTTCTATGGCCATGATAAAAGATGGAATCGTTTCATACCGGCATAGTGCCGGTTTTTACGATATAGATAAAACTAAAATACCGGACGAAAATACACTATACCTAATGGCATCTATTTCCAAATTAATGGTGGCTACTTCAATTATGCAGCAAGTTGAATTGGGTAAATTGGACTTAGACAAGGACATAGGTGACTACCTTGGTTTTGAAGTTAGAAATCCAAATTTTCCAAACAATGTTATTAGTACAAGAATGTTGATGAAACACACTTCGTCATTAGCCAATCCGTCCTCGGGAGAAGCTGTTGAAGACATTTTCCTTGGATACGAACCAGAGGACGTCATTTCATTACACCCGTTAATAGAAGAAATTATTACACCAAATAGCGCAATTTATAAATCTGGAATTTGGATGAATGTAGCACCAGGATCGCTACACAAAAATTCTAATTTTGGCATGACACTTCTGGGTTACCTGGTTGAAAAACTTTCAGGTGATCATTTTAATGATTATACTTCAGAAAAAATATTCAAACCGCTAGGTATGACAGGTTCTAATTACTATTATCCCGATCTGGATGAGAAAAATATATCTGCAACATATCCCAGAAATTCGGATACAGCATTTACTCCGTTCTCATTTTGGTTATATCCTGCAGAAATGTTATATACTTCAACCGAAGATTGGTTAAAGTTTTTGTCCGCAATTCTAAATGGTGGTACTTTGAATGGAAATCGAATTCTAGATGAAAGCTCGGTCTCAGCAATGTTAGATGTGATGACTCCTTCTAATAATCAAATCGCCTACAATTCTAATATAGGATTGATCTGGCGGGAAGCACCGGCTAACCTGGGATGGATAGGCCATACAGGTGCGGGCCTTGGGACAAGTATTACAGAAATAAGTCTAAAACATAAGATTGGCTATGCTGTTTTTACCAACAAAGGAGGAATCGACAGTATAATTGGACCAGGTGGGACTCTAAATACAATTGTCCATCAATGGATCCAGGAGCAGATTGATTATAATTAGAAATTTCCGGTGAAACAGTTTCGGGTTACGGGTTGTGTGCAAGTGTACGGTGTGGGTGAGCGTGAATGATGTACATACTCCCACACCCATGCTTGACAGTGGTGTCTTGTACCCATTGGCCCACACCCACAAATGTAGGATGCATACCATTCTTTCTAAGTTGAATGCATCGGATTTAAAACCCAATGTCAAATTAATCCTGCAAAATAAACGAATAAAGGTTTTGAATATCTGGCTACACAGTCACAACGCAACAACTGAAAAACTGGAAAACTGAAAACTGAAAACTGAAAACTGAAAACTGAAAACTGAAAACTGAAAACTGAAAACTGAAAAATAACAAACAGCCATACCCTACCGAACTTTCAATTCCATCATAATATGTTCTTTAGGCTTTAAGGTAATCAAGGGTAAATAATCAGGCTCTCTACCTGTGGGGACAGGCAATTTAAATCTTTTCAAAAACTCTATTAATGCGACCTTCATTTCCATATTGGCAAAGTGATATCCGATACACATACGAGGACCACCTCCAAAAGGAAAAAATGCATAACTCTCTAATTTCTTCTTCTTAGCAGGTTCAAATCGATCGGGGTCAAAGTGTGCTGGGTTATCCCATACATCAGAATTTCTGTGTGTCCCAAACACATAAAGTCCAATTAAATCTCCCTTTTTAATATGAACTCCGTCAATCTCATCATCTGCTAAAGCCACCCTGTCCAATATCCATGCTGCCGGATATTTACGCATTGTTTCTTCTATAATCTGACTGATATAATCTGATTGCATCAGGTATTCCATATCATACTTCTGATGTGTAGGCTTCAAGACGGATTCGGCTTTACGTCTAATCTCCGTATCTTCTCTTAATGCATGAAGACTCCATGCTAATGTAGTAGCTGTAGTTTCATACCCTGCAACAAATAAAATGATCGCCTCATCCAAAATCTGCTGGTTACTCATTTGCTCGCCGTTATCTTCATACCGAGATTGAAGTAACATGTCCAGGAGGTCATTATGTTCACTACCATCGTTCTTCCGCTCA
>JAJCYJ010000568.1 GCA_029262975.1 Saprospiraceae bacterium | reverse complement strand
TAACAAATAGAACGGTAGCGTTTTCGAAAATGGCTTGTTTATCGCAATCGATGCCAGTAAAACAGGATCACCCCAACTTGACTTAATGGATTTTGCTCTCATTAAAAATTCATACTTACCGGGAGGAATATTCGTATATCTTGCCTCTTCAATATCTTGTGCTGAATTCCATTCCCGGTCAAAACCATCTAGTTTGTAGAGATAGAAAATCCTACTTGGGTTTTCATAGTCTATGGCATTAAACCTGAAATTGATATTATTTTGATCATATTCAGTTTTTACTTTTGACGATTCCTGTATTTGATTTTTAAGCGGATTAAAAATGGGTGTATTATTCGCAAGAATCTCTCTTAAGAATATCTTTGGAGGCGCTTTAGCTTTAATTTTTGTTTCACCTTCAGGAAAAGAGTAAGTAATCAATCCGTTTGTATCAGTCCCAAACCATAAAGTGCCATTAATGTCTATTACAGTAGCCCATCCGTTAAATTCAATACCATGCCCATAATCATTAAATGGAAAATACTGTTGACGTACCACTTTTTGCTCCCACCAAAGATCTAAATCGTAATAGTTTAACCCTCCATTTGTGCCTTGCCATAAATTTCCAAATTGATCGAATTGCAGAAAAATAGTTTCCTGCATATACATCGTTTCAGTCTTGAAGGGTATGATTTTAGTCGGATTTCCATCTTCATCAAAATTCTGAAGAATGCTGATCCCTTTATTTGTTCCAACCCAGATATTGCCTCTATTATCCTCTCTCACGTCATAAACACTTACCCCTCTTAATCCTTCCTTTTCAGAAAAATATGTGAAGCTTTTGCCGTCAAACTTTGCAACACCAGCTTCTGTGCCAATCCAAAAGTATCCTCTTGAATCTTTGAAGATAGAACTTAAGGATGTTTGCCAATAATAGTCTTCCGGTGGGTCAAATTTCTCTAATTTACCTTCCTTGTAATGCAGGAGCGCTTGAAATGCAGTAAACCAAATCGAACCGTCTTCATCCACAAAAATATCGCTTATATAGTATTCATAAAGAATATCAAAAAACTCGGGATGATAAAATTTCTCCCCATCAAACTCTATTATGTCATAGTCAAAAGTTAACATCAATAGATGCCCGTTGGCCATTTCTTCAATATCCCAAATCTCATCTTGATCAAAGAATTTTTCAGGAAGCGTATAATTCTTAAATCTATTATCCCTAAAACTACTAATGCCATCTTCTGTTCCAAACCATAAGCTTCCATCAGAAGCTTTTAAGATACTGTAAATTGAATTCGCATCTAGATCAGAAAAACTATCATACTTTTTGAACTCCTTATCTCTGAATATACTTACTCCATCTCCGTCGGTAGCTACCCAAACATTACCTTCATTGTCTTTAATTAATCGATATACGTAATTACTGCTGAGTCCATTCTTTTTTGTAATATGTGTGTAAGACTCCCCATCATACCAGTATAATCCTTTTCTCTCAGTACCAATCCAAATTATTCCATCTTTGTCTTCCGAGATATTGAACACATAACCTAGTTCTTTAACATTTATTTCAGTGATATTCTCAATGGTATTATCCGGCATTATCACAGATACCCCATTACTAGTGGGAACCCATTTTTTTCCATCACTCGCAATAAATACTTGATAAGTAAATTTACCAGCTAACCCATTTTCATGAGTAAATGTTTGAGTTATTCCTCCATCATTTTCAAAAACAGATACTCCTGAAGAAGTTGAAATCCATGCTTTCCCTTCATCATCAAAAACAAAGTCCCAAATCTGATTGTCTGGCAATCCATTTTCTGTAGTAAGATATTGAGTTGGAGTCCCTTTTTTATCCCAGGTATAAATTCCACCATCATTCGTGCCGAACCATAATGTTCCGTTCGGTCCACAACTAATATAATTGACAAGAATGGAGTCAAGACTAGATAACTCTGGAAGATAAATTAAAGAGTCGTTTTGAAATTTAGCGATCCCTCCTAATTCGGTTGAAACCCAAAAATCGCCTTCAGAATCCTTATAAATTTCATACACTAATGCGTCTTTTAAGCCTGCCTCATTGTCGTAGTTTTTAAAGTTCTTCCCATCGAACTTTGCCAAACCATTTGCTGTAGCAAACCAAATAAAGCCTGTTTCATCAATAATTATATCATATACAAAGCTGGAAGGTAGACCGTCGTTTACTGAGTACGTTTTTATATTGTACTTCTGTGCAAACACAGAAACGCAACCCGTAAGTAGAAATACTGTTATTAAAATGAATTTTTTACCAGTCAAGCCGAAAAACCTTATTTAAAGCTCTGCTAATATCATGAATTAATATCTCTTTTGCCGTTAAAACTGGCTAATAACTTTTTCTCAAAATTTGTATTGATATAGAATATTTACCTGCTCAAGTGTTATTATCAGGTAAAGTTTAACCAATCTAGATTTATGCGAGCATACTTTTTTTTAATTCTACTTTTTGTACTAATAAAACCAACTTTTGCGCAAGATAAATGGGATGTTTCAAATCCTGATCTTGGTGAATCCTCATCCTTATCCTTCACAACAG
>JAJCYJ010000567.1 GCA_029262975.1 Saprospiraceae bacterium | reverse complement strand
CTGATGGTCAGTGGTCAGATATAGATCAAGACGGAGACAGTGATCTTATAGTAGTAGGAGAATGGATGGGAATAAAGGTTTTTGAGAATGAAGATGGTCAATTACACGATATCTCATCATCAATGAATTTAGATAGTACCGATGGATGGTGGAACGTGATCGAGCCAGTTGATATTGATAATGATGGCGATATGGATTTTGTCCTTGGCAATCATGGCTTAAATTCAAGATTTCGTGCCTCCAGGAAGGAACCGGTGGAGCAGTATGTCAATGATTTTGATAAGAATGGTTCGGCTGAAGTTATTATAACAACTTATTCAGACGGTATCGCTTATCCTATTCCATTGAGACATGATCTTATTATGCAATTGCCTGGGTTGAAGAAAAAATATGTAGGGTATGACAGTTATAAGAATGCCACGATAAAAGATATTTTTACAGAAGAGCAATTGTCAAATGCGCAACACACTGTGGCATACACTATGGAAAGCTCTTTGTTAATAAATCATGGGTCAAAAGGTTTTGAATTAAAGGCACTACCTGTTGAAGCCCAAATTTCACCGGTCTATGCAATAGCCATTGATGATTTTGATAAGGATGGATTTATGGATGTCGTTCTTGGAGGTAATTTTTATGGTGCGAAACCAGAAGCTGGACGTTATGATGGGAGCTATGGCACCTACCTAAAAGGAAACGGAATGGGGGATTTGTCGTATATTCCAAATGATAAAACCGGACTTTATCTAGAAGATCAAATAAGAGGCCTTTCATTAATTCCCGGGGAAAAGAGAAATTACCTTTTGGTTGCACGCAACAATACTACGATGAAAGTGCTCTCATATTAAGTGATTTAAGAATTGGAAAATGAGCATTCGATTTTTCCTGATGTTATTCTTCTTTCCCTTTATAACATTTGGGCAGGGGTTTAAGTGTGATGGTAAGATGTATATAGTTTCTTATGTTCAATCCACTGGTATTTCAAAGTTGACAGAATTCACAGAGAAAAACGGAAAATTTATTGCCCGCCAAATCCCACTTTCCCAAAACAGAAGATTAAATGCCTTGGCATATAATGTATTGGATGAATATCTCTATGCGCTGGATGTTGATAATTTTGAACTAGTGAAAATAAGTAGTTCTGGCGAGATCACCTCCAGGGGTCGCCCAGCTAATCTTGACACCACCTTAATATATAATGCTGGAACTATTTCACCGGATGGTGCTGGCATCTTTCTGATCGGATTTAATCCTGAATTTGGCTCTGATACAAGATATTATACAATTAATCTTAGTCGTGTGGATCTCTATGCTGGGTGGCTGAGTGTTACAGGTGACCGACCTTACGAGATTCATGATTTTGCTACGGACCCTATATCGGGTAAAATGTATGGATATGATAATCTTGAAGGATCATTGATACAATTGGAAGTCGGAGGACAATTGAGTTCTTTTAGTTTTGAAAGAGCTGGTATTACTACCATGAATGGATTGTTTTTTAATCAGGACGGACAACTATATGGCTATGCTTCAAATATTGGAATTGTGGCCATTGACAAGTTCACTGGCTTGACGACATTTATCACTGAAGGACCTGAAGGAACCGAAGGAGATGCTTGTTCATGTCCGTATACTTCAGAGTTCACAAAAGATATATTTCCGCGAGAGATTCAACCATGTCAGGAATTCGAAGTGACATATTCTTATAATAATTTATTGGGTATTGGTCAGACATGGGTAAGTTTAACGGATACTTTTCCGGCTGGTTTTGAAATACTTTCGATTGAAAGCTCCATCGTATCAGAGAGAAATATTGTAGCGTCTCCCGATAATGTGCTCATGTTAGAAAACCTGATTTATCTTTTGCATAGGAATGACATTAAGGTGAAAGTTAGGGCACCTTCAGATTTTTTGGGCTCTTTTAACAGCAAGGCAGTCCATTGGGATTTTCCTTTTGCCTTTGGTGAATATCAATATTCTGATGATCCACTTACCGAAGAAAAGTCAGACCCGACTATAGCAAGGGTTATTGATCAAAGTGAAATTGACTTCGCCAACAGTGTATCTTTTAGTTGTAATGGCACAGAAGCAACCATTACTTCTCCTATTAATGGCAATTCCTACCAATGGAATACTGGAGCTGTATCTTCTTCAATAAGCGTCAATGAGCCGGGATGGTACACTTTAAAAACCGAGAGTGATTGTATCTTTTACTTGGATTCAGTATTTATATCTGATTTTCCGGCAACCAAAATTGTTCTTGTAGAAGGAGAAGGCAAGATTGCTTTAGGAACAACAGACATACTCAAAGCAACGCTTAACAGAGGCAATCCTGTTCTATATAAATGGTATGACGGTAAGGACACGGTGACCTGTATGGAATGTATGTCTTTAGAGGTTATGCCCATATTAAATACTACATATGAAGTATTCATAACTGACGATGAAGATTGTGTGACCAAAGGAATATTTGATATTGAAGTAGAATTAATCAGACACTTTTATGCACCTACCGCCTTTAGCCCAAATGGTGATGGTATAAATGACCTGTTTTTTTTACAAAGTAGCGTTGGCGGCATCGTCGGTGATCTTCGAATTTATAATAGATGGGGGAATGAAATTTATAAAAATCAGGGAGGCCAGTTAAACGATCCTTCTTTTAGTTGGGATGGAAAATGGAAGGAGCAATTTTTTCCTTCAGGAGTTTATATATGGGTAGCTGAAATACACTACATTGATGGATTTAGTGAGAAAAAATCCGGGGCAATTACATTGATTGGGCAAGAATAGATGATCTCACGAAATACAGAACATTTAGGCCTTATAGCAAAATTAGAATTGAGATAATATGAGAATTGGGGAGTCCTTACATGTTTATATTTTATTGTTTTCATTGACCATTTCACTGTTATCCTGTTCAGGATCAGAGGATGATATAATTTTTTTAAATGTCAAAGGCTCTGAATGTGGAATAGATTTTAGAAATGATCTAATTGAGAGTGATTCGCTCAATATTATCCAATATCTATATTTCTACAATGGAGCGGGTATTACAACCGGAGACTTAAATGGAGATCATTTACCAGATGTCTTTTTTGCATCTAACCAGGGCCAGTCAAAACTATATCTCAATGTTTCCACTCCCGGAAAAATAGCATTCAGAGATATTTCTAAAGAATCGGGACTTGATCAGATCAGTGGCTGGAGTACAGGGGTGAATATGGTCGATATAAATGGAGACGGTCAATTGGATATTTATTTGTGTCAGGTTCATCACAAGTCCATTATAGGTCACAATCAATTGTTTATCAATAATGGCCTATCAGACGGGATACCTGTATTCGTTGACAAAACGGCAGAGTATGGTCTTAACTTTCAAGGATTGGCTACACAAAGTGCGTTTTTTGATTATGATTTAGACGGCGATCTGGATATGTATCTCCTCTGTCATTCTGTACATTCTCCTGAGAATTATGCAAATTCAGATGTAAGAAATCGCCCTGATCCTGGAGGAGACCGGCTATATGAAAACAGGGATAATCAATTTATAGATGTATCACAAGAATCCGGCATTTATAGTAGTCGCATTGGATTTGGTTTAGGATTGGGGATAAGTGATGTAAATAAAGATGGGTACCCGGATATTTACGTTGGCAATGATTTTCACGAGAATGATTATTTCTATTTGAATAACGGAGATGGCACTTTTTCAGAGCGCATAGTTGACTGCTTCGGACATACTACTCAATTTTCAATGGGGATGGATATAGCAGATATCAATAACGATGGATGGAATGATATTTTAACCCTCGATATGATGCCGGAAGATGAACGGATAAAAAGAAATTCTGTACCCAGTGATACCTATGAAATATATGAATTCAAACATCGATTTGGTTATCATTATCAATTACCCCGAAATAATCTGCAATTACTGCAGGGCCTGGATGAAATGGGAAGACCAATATTTTCTGAGATTGGCCAATTGAGTGGAATAGAAGATACGGACTGGAGCTGGTCGGCCTTATTAAATGATTATAATAATGATGGACTTAAAGATCTTTTTGTAACGAACGGAATCGTCCGACGACCAAATGATCTTGATTATTTAAATTATATTTCTAACCCGCTTACCCAACAAAATGCTCCGGATAAAGACCTCATAGACCACATGCCATATGGAAATGTTACTAATTATCTATTTATAAATAAAGGAGGTTTACAATTTGAAAAATCAGCGCATCTCATAAAAGATAATAGGTCGGGTATGTCTACAGGTGCCGCCTCAGCGGATTTTGATGGTGATGGAGATAAAGACATAATCACCAATGACATTAATGATTATCCATCTGTGTATATTAACCAAACGAATAACAATGACTTTTTACGAATAAGACTTCAGGGCTCAAATAAAAATACGAGGGGTTTGGGAGCCAAAATAAGTGTCTATAGTGGTTCGTCAATCAGCTACTTTGAGCATAATACAGTTAGAGGCATAATGTCGTCGTCAGAAGATGATATTATAATTGGAATAAATGAGGCTTCTGAAATTGACAGTTTGATGATTAATTGGCCCGGAGGCCAAAGGGAAGTTATTTCTGAAGTGAAAAGAGGTGCTACGATTGTATTGAATCAAGCAAATACCGTGTCATTTAAGATGCCGGACAAAGGAAAACCCTTGGGTCTTTTTAACCAGAGTGATTTAGAATTTTCCTATACGCACCAGGAGAATAATTTTACGGATGCTAATGAACAAAAACTGATGCCTTGGTTATTGTCAACACAAGGCCCAGCTCTTGCAGTCGCAGATGTAAACGGAGATGGCAAAGATGATGTCTTCTTTGGGGGAGCCAAAGATCAATCAGCAGTCTTGTTTTTTCAAAATGAAGCAGGAGAATTTTCAAATAGTAATGAAGAGCTATGGAATAGAGACCAACATTTTGAAGATGTTGATGCATCATTTTTTGATGCTGATAAAGATGGAGACCTGGATTTATATGTAGTAAGCGGTGGGAATGAGCAAGTAAAGAATTCTCCATTTTTATTGGATCGATTATATGTTAATGACGGGCAGGGAACTTTCACAAGAGATACCAAAGCTTTACCATTGATTACAGAGAACGGTTCATCTGTGGCTAGTTCTGATTTTGATCAAGATGGGGATTTGGATCTGGTATTAGGAACAAATGTTGAAACTTCTAATTATGGATATTCTAAAGGTGCCGTACTTCTTGTAAATGATGGTACTGGAAAATTTAATGATGGGACTAAGATATTGGCGCCGGATCTTATTAATATCGGTATGGTCACTGATGTAGAATGGACGGATTTAGATCAAGATGGAGATCAGGATATTGTCGTCTTGGGCGAATGGATGTCGGTCACACTAATGATTAATGAATCCGGAAGATTTGTAAAAAAAGAAATCCCAGGAAGTACGGGGCTCTGGAGAAGCTTGAAAGTAGTGGATCTTGACAATGATGGTTTAGATGATATCATTGCAGGAAATTTTGGGACTAATGTTTTTCTTGCGCAAGAAGGGAAGGTTGGACTTGTATGGGGTGACTTTGATGGAAATCGGGTAAATGAGTCATTAATTTACTATTACAATAATGGAATAAAAAGTCCTGTAGCCAGCAGAGATTTATTGATTAACCAAATGAATTCTTTCAAGAATCTTCACCGCAATTATGGCTTATTTGCAGCAGCTGACTTTGATGAAATGTTCGGCCCCGTTCTAATTAATAAGTTTCGAGAGATCGAAGTTTCTGAATTTGAAACCTGTTGGTATAAAAACCTGGGGGATGGAGATTTCAAAAAAATGAAGCTTCCTGTTGAGGCACAGTTTGCTCCTGTATTTGCTATTGATGCTCATGATTATAATGATGATGGAAATATTGACCTTGTGTTAGGAGGCAACTTTTATGAAGTAAGTCCAAATATTGGGAGGAATGATGGCAGTATCGGTTTGTATCTCGAATCTGATGGAAGAAAGGGTTTTAACCCTGTAGAATCATTTGATTCTGGACTTGTTATAAAAGGGCAGGTTCGAAAAATAAATTCTATAAGTGTCGGGGACAGGAGGTATATTGTAGTAGCAAGGAATAATGACAAACCAATTGTTCTATCTTCTAATTAGAACTTGTATGGTAATAATAGATTTCTTTCGTTCTTAATTTTTTAAAGTGGGTACTATTGTATTAACTAAACTATGAAATTTCAGTCTTTTCACTTTACTAATAAGAAATCTTAGGATTTGCTGCACCAAAAGAAGCGCTGGGATGAATGAATGTGCCCCAATTGGGGTCGAGTGCGACAGCGCTCGAAGTGAATGAACCGCGAAGTTGTATGCTTGATACTTTTACTCCTGAAAGATTGTAACATCCTTGTAAAAAGTGGGCCAGGAAAACCAATACCCCATAAAAGATTGCGGACGTTCTAATATAGTTCCTTTATCCGGTCCCGCTATAACACTTCCACTGAGGTCATAATAATTTTGTTGATCGTCTTTCATGATGAAAGGAAGACTGTCCTGTATAGGATGAAATGTTTTTTCGAGAGGGTTGAAGAATGCTGTATTGTAATTGTCAAGTTTCGATCTTATAATGACCATGGATTGTCCCTTGAAATTATCAAGTAAGGTCTCTACTCCCTCTGATGTCTTATTAAATCTGTAGGCCTTAACGGATTCTTCAATAATGACGCCCAGCACTCTTTCCTTATTTGGGATTCTCGAATCGTCTGTAGAAATTGGAAAAAACAAGAGGTCATGATTAGTTCGGTAATTGCCGTAAGGATAAAAAGAATAAGATCTGTCAAATCCAGTTGTTGCGTTCATTATTTCGGCATCGGGGAAAGATTTTCGCCAGGTGGCCAAAGTAGTTTCAATGAGGGAAAAAGTTTCCGGTCGTGAGCCTATTCTTGTTCCATTGACACACTCTAATCGTTGTTGTGACCAAATGCTTAATGAGCGCCTGTCGTAAGGCATTAGATTTGAATTGAAGAGAAGTCCGGAAACGCCAAAAGTGCTTATAGTATTACCAAATTTTCGACTCCATCCGATAGCCGTTCCTGTTAAAGGACAATAGGTAATGGCTATATGTAATCCTTCGATTTCGTCATTAACAATTTCATGCCAGTCCAGGATGGGTAAAGGATACCCTCGCACCTTTCCATTATATCTCAACCCAATTACGAGTTGGTCATCAAAAGCTTTATTCACATCCTGAATCTTATCAAATTTTGGGTCATCAATGGATGGGATACCATCTCTTCCAACTCCCGAATCAAAAACTTCATTTTGGGGAATCAACCATGTTGGTTTTGGATTGGGCACTAGTGCTGGTGAATCGTCCGTACATGAAAGTATCGTTAGTAATAGGGAGCATATGAAAAAAATGGACTTTATCATATAAATGATTCCCTTCAAGATTATAACATTTCTATGATCTAATTATGAAAGAGGATATGACATACCGATTATCTGTCGAGAAGGAGACACTGTATCGGCACATCTTTGGTGATCAAATGTCTTATCATGATTACAGGGAAAACCAAGTCTTCTATGATATAGTAAATGATTGAGCATCATTTTATTAAATAATGGTACTTTGCGGGCTTGTGATCGGATTTTGGTTTTAATAAAACACACCTATGAAGTGGCTTGAATTTATAATTATTTTCCTGGTACTATTAGTATTGGGCTGTCAGGAGGATCTCTCTTCAGATGTGAAAGAAAATCCTCAAAAACCAACACCTGAATTTCTTCCTTTTCAGCAGTTCGAATTAAAAGATTTATCAGAATTCAGAACAGAGGAGACTAACTGGGTCATTGCGGGTGAAGTGCTTTCTGATTTTCAGTTAGCATGGGATATTTCCGTTACCGAAGGAGTTGGCATTTTAGTTAATAATGTGGAAGATCAGGGAAAAAGAGATCAACAGGATGCCGCCAAAGGGGCTCATCTTTTCACAAGGTTAGAACACGGGGATATAGAAATAGAGTTAGAAGTTCTTGTTCCTAAAGAATCAAACTCTGGACTCTACTTTCA
>JAJCYJ010000566.1 GCA_029262975.1 Saprospiraceae bacterium | reverse complement strand
TCAGAATATCAATCATAAATCCTCGACGAGCTTTATGCAATTGAGTCATTTTATTTAATATTGTGGCTATCAGGCTACGGCCTGTAGTAAATGCGTCTTGTGTAATCATTGGTTAGAGCTTTGATTACAGGTTGGATTCACTTATTATCCAACCTACTCATTTACTCTTTTAGTATTCCAAGTTTTTACCGAACCATTGTTATAGTATAGTGTGGTTTTTATTGTTGTAATATTCTAAATAATATAGTTTAGTACTCAAGTATTAGATGAATAAATATGACTACAGTTTGTCAACTTATTGATTCAAAATAAAAACTAATCGCAATTTAAGTTTCAATATTTTTTGTGTCAATTTTTGTTTTAGGAAAAATCATTTATTTTCCGTTGCTAAACAAAGAATTAAACATAAATACAAACCCTATAAAATCCTTGTCAAATTGCTTAAAGTTGCAATTAATCGTACTCTTTCATACCTCTAAATTAATCATTTAATAGACTTGGCTAAAATGACTGTATAAGTGACTCTGGTTCTGAACACCTTATTCCTTTTAAAGCAAGTTCATGATCGAATTTGTTAAACTTACTTCAACAGTGAGATTATATGTCTTGCTTTTCAAGTGCGTTTTAGGAAATATAAAATTATATTCAAATTTGCCAAAAGTCAATACTCATTTCTAAGTACATTATAATGAAGACTTGGAGGGTTAGTGCCTCTCATTCATATGTAGTTCTATTTTCAATTTATTTCGCGGGACATAAAAATCTTGAAATAATGATTCAGTTTCTTCGTGAAATAATAATTAGAATTAACAAGATAATTAAAAGCGTAAAAAGTTATAAAGCGGTTAAGATTCTAAAGTTCATCCCAATTTTTAATACTCCAAATTGAGTATTTATTCCCTCATTTGTTAAAAGAGTGTTAGTATTATTTTCTTAATCTATTTATATAATTAGTTTGGGCAAGAAAATTTTAAAAGATGATATCAAAAGTATTTTCTAAAATAAGTGCCAAATCTCGTGAAGACATCATTCAATTGAGAAATAGAGCAGGATTAAGTCAGCAGACAAAGGAAGTTGATTTTAATAAACAAGACTATTCACTTGATTATCCGAAATATCTGGATGAAATATCGAAAGAAATAAAGCCTACGCAAACCAGAGCCGAACGAGATGAGCTTGGAAGAGAAAAAAAGATAGGAACGTGGGATTTGTTGGGAGTTAATTATTTAGAAAAAGGTGCAGTTGTATCAAAGGCGGTATGCAAAATTCATGCGATTGATGATCAAGGGTCCCTCACAGGAACTGGATTTTTGGTTAGTGACAGTCTTCTAATGACCAATCACCATAATTTAGAAACCATTGAAATTGCTAAGACTGGTAGTGCAGAGTTTGACTATGAATTAGGTATAGATAATCGACCAATAGGATCACAAGTTTTTTTACTTGAACCTGAAGAGGCTTATTGGATAGATGAAGAGTTAGATATTTGTATCGTTGCTGTAAAGCCGGTTAGTCAAACAGGGGTAGCTCTATCCAAATATGGGTGGTTACAACTGGACCCTAGAGTCGGAAAGATAGTGGAGGAAGAATTTATAACTGTAATCCATCATCCTAATGGTGATTATAAACAGATTGCTGTACGTGATAACAAATTAATCAAGAAGGAAGAACAGATACTTTGGTATGCTTCAGACACTGCTTCAGGTAGTTCGGGCGCTCCTTGCTTTTCAGATAGGTGGCAAGTGGTAGCAGTCCATAGAAAGGGAATTGCAAAGACGGAAGAAGGAAATGAAGACATGGTGATACTACGAGATGGAAGATCTATGAGCCGAGAAGACTTAAGGAAGAACAAGATACCTGAATCATTTATTTATTGGGTAGCCAATGAAGGAGTCAGAATCAGCACTCTAATAGAAACTCTTAAAGAAGACAAAATTGTACTTACCAATCCACTTATTTCCAATTTATTAAAGTTAGTGGAGCCATCGGATTTTGCTAAAAATCCGATTTTTAGAGCCGTTGCAGGACAAGGCCATGCTTTCATAGAAAATCGTCGTCCGACGGGTGATTATAATAGAAGAAATGGATATGACAATGAATTTCTCGGTATTGAACTTCCCATACCTACCTTGGCAACTGCAAAAAGAAGATGGGGGCGTACAGCCTTCAATAGTGACACGGGAAACAGTGAATTCCCGTACTATAATTTCTCCATATGGATGAGTCGTGATAGAAGAATGGCCTTTTTTGCCGCTACAAATATCGATGGCGCAAAGCATAACATGCGAGACAGAGACGAATTTGGTAATGATAAATGGGTATATGACGATCGTCTGCCAGAAAGACTTCAGATTGGTAATTGGTTTTACAGTCATGAACCTTCGAGGTACAATAAAAACTACTTTGACCGAGGTCATATTATAAGAAGAACTGAACCATCCTGGGGAGCACTGGATAGTGCTCAGCTTGCCAATGATGACACTTTTCATTGGACCAATTGTTCACCACAATACAAAACTTTTAACCAAAGATCTCTGTATTGGCAGGGAATAGAAAAATACTTATTAGAAAATGGTGTAATAAGATATCGGAAGAAGCTCACACTATATACTGGTCCAATTTTCTCAGATAGCGATGTAGAACATCGAAGTGTATTGGTTCCTAAGAAATTCTTTAAGATAGCAGTTATGCTTGATGAGAATGATCAATTAAAATCAGCAGGCTATGTTTTGGACCAATCGGAATGGGTAGAATCTATCGATTTTGAACGTGCAAGAACCTTAAATGTAAAGAGTGTACGAAGATCAATTAGATGGATCGAGAAAAAAACAGGAATAAATTTTGGGAAGGATGTAAGGGAAGCTGATGAGGCCTTTAATCTTGGAGATGACCTTAGCGAAATTAGAAGACTAGGAGATTTATTTGGCAGATAAGAAGCCGAACTAAGTATTAGTTTCAAATCAAAAATTATTGATTTATGCTCATCAACATTGTACTCGCTGTTTCAGCTGGCTTCGTAGCTCTGGCAGAGTTCGTGTATAAGCCAACCAGAAATTCACAAGAATGGAAGCTCCATTGGATTAAGATTTTTGCTGCATTGATTGTTTTAGTAATCGGTATTCATAAAGCAATTGAACCCACTCAAGCTAGGAAAAGAGCTGCCCATTATTATGAAAAAGGAAATTTTGATCAAGCATTAACCATTTATAGAAAATTAGAACTAGCTGATCCTGAGAATAAAGATCTTTTGAGGAGAATTGGTTCAATATATAAACGCTTTGCCGGTCAAAGTAGAGAAAAGGTATTAGCAGAGTCATTTCTGGAAAAATCTTTTGGCTATTATGCCAGGCTGTCAGTATATGATCCGCATGCCATAGAACCTAAGATTTCGATATTGTCTATTTTTTCTATGGGACACAACAAGTCTAAATACACGGATTATTTTAAGCTATTAAATGCACAGATCAAAAAAAGTGGTTATTTGAAAGGTTATGATGGAGCGATTATTTCCAATAAAATGTTGGCAGAATTGAACAAGCACTTGGCTGATTATCTCATCCATGCCGCCCGAGACAACGAAATGGGCATGATGGCTGTGCGAGCTTTAGGGATGAAACCCATAGAAAGAAACAAACTATTCACATTAGCATATGATTATTTAGAGCAAGCCAGATCATTAGATAATAATAATCATGGAGCTTTAATAGCGCAAGTACAATTAGCTTCCATTTTATCTAATATCGGAAATCAATTATCCAGGTCCAATTTAGATTATTTGCAAAATTCGATGGATCTTGCAATCGAACTTAGAGATAAGAACCCCATACTTCATGGTAAGAGTGGATTGTCAGAGCGCTTGCTCTTACATGTGCTAAATGACAAAAGAATAGATTCAATAAATGCTCATAATATATCTATTATGGGGGTGGTAACTTCTCTCGAGGATAAAACAGATCTACTTGAAAAAAGTAATGAAGATTATTTGATTGAATATACCCGAAATGCGAGATATCTGTTTGAATCTTATGTGTCATTGGGTATGCTGGAAAAATCGAGTTATTGGAAGAGCGAAGTTGTCAAGTTGAAGGAATATTTGACCAACAGATCTAGAAATCGCCTATGTACTCAATATGGTATTGCATGTAGATTATAGAGGAAATGGTATTCATATGCGATCTGAAGCTCAAAAGTTAGAGTGGAATTTTCACACTATTTTATAAAAAAACATTATATATATTCGAGCGACATAAATATGGCATAAGAATATTTTCTTAGTTGATAAACGCGCAATTCGTCTCAACATAAATTTCATCTTTTAAAATTCAATCAAATATGGAACACGAAAACAAACACATCGTAATTAAAGGAAAACTCATCTCCGCTCAAGAAATATCAAAGTATTTTTCGTTGTGTGAGATCAACGAATATGAAGTTGTAATACGAAACAGTCTATTGGAGATACTTGGTGGAGATAATAACCAAGAAGTAACAATAAATATTTGTCAGTGTCAAATTCCATGGTTATTTACCAATGAAGATTTCGGCTCTATCAATGCATTTTATGCAATAAATGGATACAAAAGCATTGAAGATGTTCAAGACATACTAAATGACAACTCAGTTGATTTTAGAGAACATTTAGCAAATTCTGAAGAATTAAGGGATTTTGTAGCTAGTAATGCCACCTTGTTGTGTTCTCCTTCTCCTTGCATGCACGCCTCTGCTTTTCCTCTAAACGCTCAGGCAGAAGAACCACATTTTGAAGAATTTTACTGGAATGGGTTTTATTATATGCCATTAGTAAGCGCAAATGGCTTCTTTTTCTATTATCGCCATGAATTTAGACGAGAGGGAGATTGGTATGAACTTGCACTTGGAAAACCAACAGAATTTTATGCAGGCAGTGTAGAAAAACCATTTGAGTACAATCAAGATTTAAGAGTTCTTATCAGTACCGACGTTAAACTCATTCAGATAGATTATAATGAATCAGATCCAAATGCGATAATTAATAGTCCTTTAACTGGTCAAAATCGTTCCTTCATCCATGCAACACCCAGATTTCCAATTAATAAATTCTGATAGTTCAATTGCCATCTATGAATACAAGAGGACTCCAATAATATGGATGGTGGAAATCTGATAGACGTGTGCTATTTAAGAATTCTATTTTTGCATTGTGTAGAGCAATATTAATACTTGACTCATAGGCATACATTTTTTCCATTAATAAAGAAGTCGTATAGTCGTTCAAATTCCAGGATCCCGATATCACACTTGAAGCCCCCGACATGATTAGATATTTAGCTAGTGAAAAAGGGCCTTCAGAATCTAAAATTTTACCTGAACTTGTTTGACAAGCGGTCAAAATATAGGATTTATTAGCAATGTTATTTATCAGAAGTTCAAATCCCATTAATGAATCTAGTTCTTTGTAATTACGAAAATATATTTTATTGTCCAGGCGATTAATTAAGTCTGATTTTCCGTGAAGAGCCAAATGATAAATTTGAAAATCTTTGTTCAAAGAATTTATAAATTCCTGTTTGGTGGATCTATATCCACTGGAACTTTTGACAATGCGAAATTTTGATTTTAGCGATAAACTTTCGTTGTACGAACCAGGTAATTCGGAAAGGTTTTGAATCCGAGATTTCTTGATGGTTTTTTTATCACTAAAATGAAATGAACGAATTCTTGTGTGATTGTGGTTTAATAGAGCAAGAGGCTTTAACTCGTTCGATATGGCAGTTTCTAAAGTATATGCATATGTAGTAGAGTGATCACGTAGAATAAATGGCAATTCACTGAAGGCATCCGCATCATAGCTTGGTGATGTAATTAGTGTCGCAAAAGGGAGGTTATATAATTCATTGGAAGGTATTATAACAATATTAGCATCACCTACAAGACTTATCCATGGTTCGACAAGATCGCAATATAATTTATAAGACAGTGATTTGTATTTCTCTAATTCAGAGTCTTTATCTCTTAAAAGAGATTTAAAATCAATCAATCTATCAATAAGCTTTGAGGAATTTTCAATCTCATAAATTTTAATACCTATACTATCCAAAACCACAATAAAACCATGTCTTTGGTTCA
This sequence comes from Saprospiraceae bacterium, assembly GCA_029262975.1. GTDB lineage: Bacteria > Bacteroidota > Bacteroidia > Chitinophagales > Saprospiraceae > JAJRXG01. The sequence goes on along the minus strand of JAJCYJ010000566.1, from coordinate 77 downwards.
AGAAATAAGAAACTACAACATGGCTATTGCTAGTGAAATTTTGTAAGAAATCATGAGTTTTTTTCTGTGCCTCGAAA
>JAJCYJ010000565.1 GCA_029262975.1 Saprospiraceae bacterium | reverse complement strand
TCAACCTATCAGCCGGGATCTTCCGGAGCAGCCCTTTTTGATCGTTCTGGTAAAGTCTTAGGTCAATTGCATGGCGGACCTTTATCTGACGAACTTTGTTCTATAGGAATAGGGTATAGCGGAAGATTGAGCGTCAGCTGGGATTCAGGTGATAGTCCACAAACAAGATTAAAAGATTGGTTGGATCCTCTTGGATCCGAGCCAGAATCTTTAAATGGAATTAATGCTAAGCACAACGAATTTGTTCGTTTTGCCGGTAGAGTAATGACACCAGATGGCCTGGCAATTCCTGATGTGCGCGTGTCGCTTTCAGGAGACTTGAATGAATCTTTCCTTACAGGGTCAGATGGCAGATTTGTCTTCGAGAACCTGCTTCCTGAGGGTAATTATGATATTGTTTTTGACAAAAATACAAATCATGGTAATGGCTTATCTGCTACTGATCTCGTGATCATTCGCAATCATATAATAGGTCGCAGGGCTCTGGGAAATGAATATACTGTTCTTGCAGCGGACGTCAGTGGTGACAGCAATATTTCGAGTGTTGATCTGGTACAGATCCGAAATATTATTATTGGACGACAAACAGAATTTCCCACAAATACTTCCTGGAACTTTATTCCCAATACGCTGAAAATGAATGGTGCCAACACAGGGACTGGTACAACCGAGACTACCATAATAGGCTATAAACTGGGAGATGTTAATTATTCTGCTAATCCCAACAGGTGATCTTTCATCTCGCTTGAACCATCGCGACAAATGCAGCTAAGATCCCGTTGGCATAAGGTGTCGCTGTTGTCGTAGAAATGAACTTTTTAAACTCATCTTCAGAGTCAAAATATTTATGACGATAAGGCCCGACCCGTTCCTTCAGTTGGTCGGCAGTTATTTCCGGATGACCCTGAAAAGCATAAAGTGGTGTTTCATTAACTTTAAATGCATGTATTGGACAATGCTCCGATGAAGCGAGTAGGGTGGTATTCGGAGGAAGGGTAAGCGTACTTTTCAAATGACCACTCACGATCGCCATTGTCTTTGGAAATCCCACAAGCAACGGGTCGTCTAAAGCGTTATCCGAAAGTTGAATGTTTAATATATCCATCTCACTCAAGGTAGGATCAAGTGTCAATGTGCCACCCAGTAATGACGATGCCATCATAAATCCACCACAGGATAGCAATCCGGGCTTCTTGGTTTTTATTGCGTGTTGTAAAAGGGTATCAAAAGTGTTAATAAATGGATAAGATATAAGATCGAGGTCAAGACGATTATCGGGATCATCAGAATATCCGCCTACCAGGAAGGCATCATAATCATCTAGTATAGTCGGATTAAGAATAGGCTGTTCGTGTAAGTTTATACCTGTTAATTGATCTGGAGGCAAACCGCAGTGTTCCATGAAATTCTCATATTCCGGCCGGCAAATCTGCGGATCTTTACGCATATGGAATAAAAGAATTTTCATCCATTTATTACTTCTGATATTTTATTTCTCCTCCTACTATAGTATATAATATCTGCGTATCAAGAATTTCATCATCAGAACAAGTCAGCCAGTTTTGTGAAAGAATAGTCAGATCTGCTAATTTTCCCAGTTCCAATGATCCTTTGTCCATTTCTTCAAATGCAGCATATGCATTGGCCATGGTATAACTATATATGGCTTCATCTCTGGAAAGCGCATTTTCCGGGAAAAATTCAAATCCGTCATCAATACGCTTTCGCGTGACTGTCGCGTAATATGATTCTATGGCATTTATATCTTCTACCGGCACATCGGAGCCATTGGTGACAACACCCCCGCTATCGACTATAGCCCTCCAGTTATATGCTCCTTCCAATGATCGTTTTCGTCCAAGTCGTTTTTCTACGAAAGGTGCATCCGAAGTCGCGTGGATACCTTGCATAGATGCAATGACACCCAACTGTCCGAATCTGGGTATATCATCGGGGTGTAAATGCTGACTATGTTCTATCCGCCAGCGCAAATCCTTTTGAGCAGTAGTATTATATATTTTTTCAAATATATCCAGGACTTCCCTATTGGCTCTATCTCCGATGGCGTGCACACAAAGTTGCATATCTGCCTCCAAAGCGAGATTTGCTATAGCTTCAACCTCACTGATCTGAGTTGTGTTCTGACCGATAAAATTTTCTTTATCAGCATATGATTCTAATAACCATGCACCGAATGATCCAAGTGCACCATCTACTTCAGATTTAATAGATCTACATGTGAAAAAACCATCACCGACGTCGATCATTCTGTATTGATCCAATTTGCCTATCATGTCTTTAGAAGAATGACGAACCATTGACCATAATCTAACATCTAATTTTCCCTGTTCAGCCAATTCGCGATATCTATCAATTTCACTGAATCGTGCTCCTGCATCCTGGAAGCTGGTTACACCATTTTTAAGGCATTCTTTTTGCGCCAGTTCTATTCCTTGGTACCATTCCTGAAGTCTTTCCTCGTCACTTTGATCTTGCAAATAATAACTGTAAGCTGCTCGTATAATATTTTGTGCACGCTCTTCAAATACACCAATAGCTTTGCCTTCATGATCACGTACAATTTCACCTCCTGCAGGATTCGGTGTCTCCAGATTTACTCCTGCGACTTCCATCGCCTTCTGGTTTGCAATTAGTCCATGTCCACTGGCATGTGTCAACATGACTGGATTGTCGGGAGAAATACTGCTTAAATCAAAATGACGGGGATATCCGTGGATATGATTGTCTGGTGATTCAGTCCATTTTTCCTGGTGCCAGCCGCGACCGATGATCCATTCCCCCTTCTCGGATACCTTTACACGGGCTTCTACAAGAGCTACTATTTCAGCCCACGATTTGCTC
>JAJCYJ010000564.1 GCA_029262975.1 Saprospiraceae bacterium | reverse complement strand
GATGCGACAGAATTGAGGGCCAATGAAATTATAATTGACCACATGACTGATGCAAAAAATCCTACCATCGGAAAACCAATTAATGCGATAGATTTGGAACCTGTCAGACTAATCAAGAGCGTTATAGCGGCTGCTGCCGTAAATCCAATCAATACTTTTCTGCTATCTACAAATTTAAGTAAGATGAGGCCCAGCACTGTCCCGGCTGTCATCATACCCCAAAAGAAAGATACCGTACTGGCACCGGTTGTCTGAGGGTCTACATCATGATATGTCTGTAAAAATTGTGAGATCCAATTAGCTACTCCTTGTTCTGTGCCGACATAAGCGAAGATTCCAAGAAAATAGAATATAACCATAGGTCTTTTTAAAAGATCCATATGTGTCTTTAAGGCACCTACTTTTTCATCTTCTTTCAATTCGACTTTAGGAAACTTTGCAAGGCCAATTACAAATACCATGATTAGAGAGACTACTGCAAAAACCCAGTATAGGGATATCCAGGGCAGATCACCGGGTACAATCTTTTCTAAAATACCCGTGATAAAATTGTCGCTTCCACTATCAGCCATGTTCAGAACTATATAAGAATATACTAATGGGCTAATAAATGAAGCCAACCCAAAAAACAATTGAGCGAGCACAGAATTAAAGGCAAAATGAGATTCTCCACCTGCTACCCTAAGTAAAGGATTGATAGCCACCTGGAGCATAGCCATGCCTGTCCCAATTAAGAATAGTGACACGATATACATACTGAATGAAGGCATCCAGGCAAATAATAAAGCGCCAACAAATGAAATTAAGAAAGCTAATACCATGACTAATTTCTCACCTATCTTTTCTACTAAGATGCCCGAGGGAATAGACATAACACCATAGGCAATAAAAAATGCGAATGGCAGAAGTGCTACAAGAGTCAGACTGAGATCAAAACTTTCAATAATATCAGGCACCAATGGCCCGATTATATTTGTCAAAAAAGAAATGACAAAGAATGTGAGTAATATCAATCCTACGATTAGAAAATTTCGCTTCATGCGGCTATGGTCTTATTTGTTTGAGCATTGGAAAGAAATTTAATATATCCTCATCGGTAGGCTGGAATCCGTATTCTGCAATTTCAAATGCCTCTGTATATTGTACTGCAGCTGCTTCCGATCCATACCATTTTTCTAATGATGCTCTTCTATCGTCTGACATGTTACCCGGATTTCTTTTTACTCTTTTAGAAAGCCACGCCCTTCTTTCTTCTTTTCCGGTAGGTACCTGGGCTACACTGGCATCGCCGCCATTAGTCCACGGTCCCCATTCATACATTTGTGAAGAGTGTGCATCTAAAGCATCTACCTTTTTTTCAATTACTTCATCTATGGAAACAACAATATCCGGTTCAAATGGATATGGTTTTTGAAATCTATCCTGCATATACAAAAAGAGAGGATTCTTATCTAATGGAGGAGTGTCCGGGCAGACATTGGGTACAATAACCATATAGGAAGCATCCTGTACGACCTTGCCCGCATTGCGATGGTCAGGGTGATAATCATTCGATCTCAACCCGAGTACAATATCTGCATTCCAATTCCTGATGGCCCTGATGACCTGGTGGCGAACTTCAAGCGTGGGCATGAGTTCACCATCGTGGTTATCTAATGTTTCATATTCTGCGATACCCAATCTGCGTCCTGCTTCGGCCGCTTCGGCTCTTCTTCTATTACCAAGAGCACCTCCTCCCTGGCTTTGGTGTCCTGCATCTCCGCTTGTGAGTGCGAGAAATTTAACGTTGTGACCCATTTTTGCAAAAAGTGCGGCTGTGCCTCCGAATTTAGAATCACAATCATCCGGGTGAGCCCCAATAGCGATAATGTTCAGCACACGATCCTGGCTAAAAATATATCCGGATGTGAAAAATAGGGCAATAGTAATGAGTAGTATTTTTTTCATAAGTCGATATTTTTTAAGTGGATTATTGGTATAAGAATGCAGTCACTTATTTATAAATATGACTGCATTCTTAAGTTTTCTTTTAGTATCCCGGATTTTGACTGAAATTAGAATTTAAATCAAGCTCTCTCTGAGGGATGGCAAAAAGTACTTTACCATTTATGGGCTTTCCCTGGGCAGACATCACTGATTCTGCGACACCAAGTCTTAAAAGGTCCGCCCATCTGTGATTTTCAAATGCCAACTCCACTCTTCGTTCCTGTAATAGTTTTTGTGTAAATGTGCCAGGTGAACTGCCATCTATGGAAGGAAGTCCTGCACGATTACGAACCTGATTGATAAAGCCATAAGCCTCTGAGCCTTCGCCCACAGCCTCAGCCAGCATCAATAACACATCTGCATATCTGAATACAATCCAGTTGTTAGCGGCATCATCTTCACTGAAAGAATTTTCTACTCCGTACTTAATGGGCCATCCTGTATTATCAGGTTCAACACCGTCGAAAGTGGCATCGAATCTGAGATCACCAGATTCATAAGCATCTATAAGATCCTGCTCTGGAATATTGCGTTGACCACTTGTCACTGTAGCTGCGAGGTCTCCATTAAATTGACTCGTGAAGCTATTGCCCTGATCTCCGAATCCTCCTTCAAATTCTACTTCAAATATTGATTCTGAGTTATGTTCGTTTGCAACACCCCAAATATCTGCATAGTTTCCTACAAGACTGTAGCCAGCACTGACCACACGTCTGAGCGCCGCTTCAGCACCAGGCTTATCACCATTTGTAAGCAATACTTTCCCCAGTAGGGTAGCAGCTGCTCCTTTGGTGGCGCGACCCACATCCGCACCGCTGTAACTTGCTGGCAACTTGGATTCTGCATCTGTAAGATCGGTGATGAGTTGATTATAAACTGTTGCTGCATCTACTTGTCGGTGAGCGAGACCTTCGTCTACCGAGGCCGTTTCCGTTACTACCAATGGAATGTTTCCAAAAGCCACTGCCAGATGATAATAATAAAGAGATCTTAAAAAGAGCGCTTCTCCTTTAAGTCTTTCTTTTAATCCAGCATCCATATTTACATTATCAATACGGCTAAGGACAATATTAGCTCTTGAAATACCCAGGTAAGAATCATTCCAGGCGTCTTCCGTGATATCACTGGTAGAAATATCGGTGAACTTATCAAAGACCGTAATTTCTTCCGCAAGACCGGTACCATCCCAAAAAGTATTATCAGAACGCAATTCCTGCAGTACCCAATAAGACTGATTATAACAGCCATTGGACTTCAGTGTATTATAAATTGCATTAACTGCTACCTGCATATCTGTGCCTGTATTATAAAATGCTCCTGTATTTCTTTGCGATATAGGTGCCAAAGTAGTAAAGCTGTCTGAGCATGAAATAATGCTCGTAATTGTAAAAATTGCTATAATATATTTGATATTCATTTTTCTAATTTTTAGGTGATTGCAATAATTAAAATGAAGCATTTACGCCAAATGAAAAGACACTTGACAGTGGATATGCACCATAGTCTTCACCTTGTACATTTACATTATCCTCTATATTATTTACCTCCGGATTAAATCCCAGGTAATCAGTAATCGTGATCAGGTTAGTCCCGGATACATAAAGTCGTAATCCGGAAAAAGTTGTACCCAGGTTACTCTTTGGGAAAGTATAAGATAATGTGACATTTCTCAGTCTTATATAAGAAGCATCTTCTACCTGGTAACTCGATGGACGGTTATTGCTATTTCCAGTTTGCCTGTTGGCCCTGGGTATTTCACCATTGCCGGGATCCTGGGGCGATCTCCATCGTTCGTTCCATGCCGCATAACTATTAAAATTTGCTTCTCCATTACCCAGGTGTCTGCGTGTCAGATTTAATACTTCTGAACCCTGAACACCCTGGATCAGAAAACTCAAATTAAAATTGCTATAGCCAAATGAATTAGTCATACCATATGTAAAATCGGGTAAGTAGTTTCCAGTAACCGTTCTGTCACTGGCATTGATAAAACCATCATTATTGACATCTACCCACCTGAAATCACCAGGTCTTGGTGTGGCTACCTGGTCAACTGGACCAGCGTCTATCTCAGCCTGCGTTTGGTATATTCCATCCGTTTGATAACCGTAGTAACTTCCAATAGGATCTCCAATTCTGGTGATGTGTCTGTTACCGGCACCTCCCGAACTAAGTATAGGATCTCCTGAGTCACCCAATTTAGTTACTTCATTATCAACCGTTGAAAAGTTGATGTCCGTAGTCCATTTGAAATTGCCAGTTGTATTTCTGCTCGTAATAGAAAATTCAAACCCTTTATTAACAACTTCTCCAATATTTGTCAAGGCATTAGTAAAGCCCAGGGCAGATGGCACTTGTACTGCCAAAAGTAAATCTGTTGTGGTACTATTAAAGTATTCAATAGATCCATAAATACGGTCTTCTAAAATACCGAAGTCCAAGCCAATATCATACATGCTTGTCTTCTCCCAACTAAGATCCTGGTTACTGATCGTCGAAGGAGCGATACCATTATTAAGTGAACCGCCAAAAGTATAATTGCCTTGAGCCAACAGGCCAATTGAGGCATAATTTGGAATTAGAAAATTACCTGTCTGTCCCCAACTCAATCTGACTTTTAAATCACTCAGCCATTCAGAATCCAGATCATTGGATATTCTGTATCCTACTGAAGCCGAAGGGAATATGCCGACTTTATTGCCTGCACCGAATCTGGAAGATTTGTCAGATCGGATCGAAGCTGTAAGCAAAAATCTGTCATTATAAACATAATTCACCCTGGCAAGCATTGATACCAAAGACCATTCTTCCTGTATTGCTGTTCCTTGTACTACCTGGCCCCCGCTAATCGTTGTGACTAGATCGTCGGGAAAGTTGTCTGCCACAATAGTATTAACATCCAGGTGTTCTTTTTGGGCAGTGTATCCTACAACTGCATTAAAAGAATGTCCACCTTCCAGCTCTTTCGCATAACTTAAGGTTTGTTCCGCCAACCAGTTGACGCTTTCAGAAGAACTGGATTGTCCATAAGGTTCACCTGTTGCTGCATTCCGATATAAGAGGCTATTCTTTCTAAAGAAATTCCTTTTGTAGTTATTTATATCTACACCAAAGAAAGTCTTGAAAGTCAAACCTTCCATGATGTCATATTCAAGATATAAATTGGTTAAAGTCCTGAATTGATTCAGTTTGTCATCCACACCTTCTATAATAGCCAGTGGATTACTGGCAGTTGTCATAGAGGCGCCCTCACCATCACTGGTCAGCATATAACTCTGATTATCCAGTTGGTTAGGAGTTCCGTCTGCATTCAAAGGTCTGACAGTTGGAGAATGTACTAGGGCGGAATACACAATCCCAGGTGGGCGGGCAAAATAAGGAGAGCCCGCTGGTAATTTGTCCGAACTGGTGTATGAAGGACTTAAATTGAGACCCAATCTTAATTTTTCCGTGACATCTGCTTCAACATTAATCCTGAGACTGTACCTGTCAAAACCAGAGCCGTCGATGATACCTTCCTGGTTGTAATAATTACCTGCTATATGATAGCCCACTTTTTCAGCACCGCCAGATACAGAAAGATTGTGATTTTGCTGAAAAGCAGATTGAAATATTACATCTTGCCAATCAGTGTTAGTGCCATCGGGATTTTGGATGTCATCCGGAATTCTCCATGCCGCATTGGATCTCATTGAATTTGGATCGCTGGCACTTGCACCTGGATTCGCTTGTAAGTATGCGGTATTTACGGCTTCTGTATTGTAAGCTATAAGCTCAGCAGCATTCATAAGGTCAATCTTATTAGCGACAGATTGAATACCTACATAGGAGTCGTAAGATACGACCGGAGCCCCGGTCCTTTTACCACTTTTGGTCGTGATTATTATGACACCATTAGATCCTCTTGAGCCATAAATCGAAGCAGCTGCTGCATCCTTCAATACCTGTATTGATTCTATATCATTGGGATTCAGGGTCCCTAACGGATTTTGGGTCGGAGGTCTGAAACGACCTTCGCCACGTCTGAAATTATCTCCTTGTACACCGAGGTCTACATTCTTGGAGATCGGAAATCCGTCGACTACATAAAGTGGGTCATTTCCTGCACTTATAGACCCCACACCCCTAACCCGGACGGTAGGTCCTGCACCCGGCTCGCCACTTGTCTCACTTACCTGTACACCTGCCAGTTGTCCCTGGATGGCATTTTCGAAGCTTGTTACGGGTAAATCTTTGATTTGACTGGCAGAAATAGAAGAGACAGAACCGGTAATATCGCGTTTTACCTGTCGACCATAACCGGTCACAACTATTTCATCCAATGCTGAAGCTGATTCGACCAGTTGAACTGAAATGACAGTTCTTCCCTGAACAGCTTCTTCAGAAATCGCATATCCTAGGAAAGAAAACACAAGAATAGCCTGATCGTCCACAGTGATCGAGTAGTTTCCATCCAGGTCCGTAGCAGAACCATTAAGAGTCCCTTTTTCCAGTATAGTAGCACCTGGAAGGGGAAGCCCCTGGCTATCTGTTACCTGGCCAGTCACTGTAATTGGCGGTGCCAAATCCAATGTCTCATTGCCAAATGCAAGATGTGTGGTTAAAGAAAGTAGTAAAAGTAAAGTTGATAAATTTCGCCACTGGAAAAGATTCCAAGATCTCATAGGCTTTAACATTTATTAATTGATAATCGTGATAACCCCTTTAAGGTAGGAATAATCTATACAAAATGAGTTGTTTAGAATTATTTAGTGTTGTGACGAAGACAAAATATAGTGTAAAAATGTGTTGTTGGAAATATTCATTTCTTTAAATCCTGTCCTCTTTAAAGTAGAAATGATTTGTTGATAGTTCAGATCGATTGAATTTGCCCTATAAAGTTTTTGTCAGCATCAAATTATTTCTTTGATCTTGGCTACAAATAAGTGATAAGGCACTAAATTTTCGATAACCGACTTGGAATTGTGCTGGTCGGGATTACAGAAGAGTGAAAAAAATTGTCTGAACTAGGATTCTCGAAAGGAGTGAAGGCGTGAGCCCGTGTGGAATGCTATAATGATACAATGATATAATGAGTCAATGACGTAATGATGATATAAGAGAAGACGTCAGCCCAAGTGGGATGCATTACGAATCAAAGATCCCACTTCTAAGAGGATACTTGATAAGGCAAATCCTGCGACCTGCGGCCACCTCCTTAAAACGAGGACCATTTCAATTTTGCACCATTCAAGGCACCAAAGGACATAAGCACGTTTCAATTTTCAATCATCAATATCCCTTGCATCCCTCGGAGATAATTCAGAAAATTTTATAATCCTGAAAATTCCTGCCACGGCGGTAGATAGGCGGATTCAAACAGTATGGGAATTATCTCTGTAACATTTATAGAATGGTACTATACAGTGGATTCTAATTTAGCATTACAAAGATCACTCTCCAGAAGAATTTTTGATTTGAGCATTTAAAAGTGATTTGAGCGCTGCCATTTCTAGTTTGAGATCAGCCACTTCAGATTTTTGTGTTT
>JAJCYJ010000563.1 GCA_029262975.1 Saprospiraceae bacterium | reverse complement strand
TTAGTCCCGGATTAGTTGTGAAACTATATGCGAATTTTCTCGGTATTACACGGCGATCTCGTTCTGAAACATAGTCACTACCTTCTATATTTTGCCAATCACCTGGGTTATTATTTTCAATGATCGCTTCTTTTAATACGCCACCTACCATAGCTAATTCTCCCATCTCGTAGTGTTTTTCATTTGTGAAATCTTCTACGGGTAAAGAAAGTGAAGGGAAATTTTTATTACCGCTATCGTTTAAATTGTCGAAATGGTAGATGGCTGGTATCCTTGGCTTCATTCTCCCTAAGGTGAAATTAGAAAACAATGGATTTTTCAGCGTAATGGTAAAAGTTAATTTCAATTTATTATCTATCGGAATCAAAGGTCGATATACGACAGTACCATCGATTAAGTGTTCCTTTATTACTTCTATATAACACAGGAGTCCCAGGGCAGTTCGGGCAAATCTGATTCTTTGATTTTTTAAAAACCTTTCACTTTTCTCATCTGGCTTTATCTCCAGATCTCTGGTTAAGTCTAAATGTTTGTGGACCAGTTTGTTTTTTATGATATCCAGTCTGTCTTGATCAGTCAGACTGTTTTTGAAGAAAGAAGTATTGTTCGATGAAAGGAAGTAATCATGCAAAATGCGAAATTCAAAAAATCGTTTATATAAGATGGATGCCATACCTTAACACTCTATAGTTGATGTAAACTGATTTTCAATTTCTTCTATCAATGGGGCTTCGACATGTATTCTTTCCTGGACTTTTACGATTCTGACTTTGTACATTACAAAGGGAACTTGCTTGCCACCTAATGACCCCCATAAGTGATTTATCTGCTCAAATGTAAGCGTGTACAATTCGAGACTTAATCTCAGTTCTGTTTTAATTTCTTCGTCAATATTAGTCGCTGTAGATATACTTGAATGGGGCGAATTTCCAACTGTAAAAACCTTCTTTGCCTGAAAAAATTGAATAATTAGCGACAGTCTGTGCAAGGCAGTTTCGTATGCATCAAGATCTCCTTTGTCAAAAGTTACACAGAACAACAGATACAGATTTAAATAAACCGGTGGATTTACATAGTCGATATTGCCGAAGGGGCCTCTGACCCTATTAGAAAGATTCTTGAGACTACTTTCTTCTTCAATATTTACACTGGTAATAATAACTTTATCGTCAAGGTTTCCGATTGCGTCGGTTTCTAGATTGGCAATATTGGCTAACCTAACATCACCTTCAGTAATTGTATCACCCTGTCTCCTGTTCGCTTCAACATAGACACCAAGTTCATCTCTGATTAATCTTGTGGCTTCTGCAATCACTATTGTTTATTAAATCACTTTATAAAATTCTAAATACGGAATTGAAATTTCCTTCTTCGCACAAATGTTCAACTATATTCTTTACTTCGGTCTCACTGCAAGATTGAACCAGCACCATGTCTTTAACCCAGAAGTATTTTCCCCCAAGGTAATCTCCGCTTTTCTCATTATTTCTTCGTATCGTTTCAATATTCTTATATGTAAAAAATGTAGCGGCATACTTCTTTCCAGTATCTGTTACTACTATCACATCTGTATGATCGTCCAAGTTGTCTGCCTTTTCATTGATATTAAAATTGCTTGATAAAAAAACCTTTTCAATATTCACCTTTAATAACTCTTTTGTTGGATGCAGAACTTTTGCAAATAGATTCTAATTAGGATATAAAAATCATATTGCTTAGAACTATCAACATTAATGCTGCTTAAAGTTCTTTGATATATTCCAATACTTCAAAGGCTATTTGACTAACGGTCCGAAATAGAGAATGACCGGAAAGTGTTTCGGAATGAACGGGAAATGGAATGTTTATTCTAAATAGAATCCATTGGTTTTAACAGTAATGCTATTACCATATCCATCCAAGGGTTCCGCCATAGGCGGACAGGTTTAATCCATTGTGCTGACGTTGTTTCGAAGGGAACAAGGGGTTAAAACCACCTTGGAGGAGTATAATAGGTTATCGTGCTCACCTTATTATTATCATAGGACGACATTATTAATCCAACGGGTTCCACCAGAGGTCGACAGGTTTAACCCATTGTTCTGACGGTGTACCGAATATGACAAGGGGTTGAAACCACCTTGGAGGAGTGTATTATGCCATTGTGCTCATATTGTACTCATATCGTCTCCATCCAATGGATTCCACCAGAGGACGACAGGTTTAACCCATTGTTCTGACGGTGTACCGAATGTGACAAGGGGTTGAAACCACCTTGGAGGAGTATATTATGCCATTGTGCTCATATTGTACCCATATCGTATCCATCCAATGGGTTCCACCAGAGGTCGACAGGTTTAACCCATTGTGCATTCGTATTTCTGTATGCTCACGGGGATGAAACCCCATGGAGTGTATATTATACCATTGTGCTGACGTTGTACCGAATGGGACAAGGGGTTGCCCATGTCCACCATTGGCGGGACCGCCATGGAGGTGTTAAAAAATCACATCGACCGTACACACCGAAATCCTGTATGTTCCAAACCTGTATCCGGGCTTGACTTCATCCTGGCTGTGATTCTGTATCCTGCACAATAGCTATCATTGCAAAGGAAGGAGCCTCCGCGAACAATCTTTTGTGAAGATGCGGGCATATATGGGTCAAAGCTTTTCTCCGGGCCTTCGGGATTAGCGGCGAGACCTTCTTCTGCCAGACATTGGTAATAATCGGCATGATACCAATCACTGCACCATTCCCAGACATTTCCTGCCATGTCATATAATCCATAGCCATTTGGTGCAAACGACCGAACCGGAGCATGACGGTCAAAACCATCTTTTCCTGTATTTTCTACTGGAAAATTTCCTTGCCAGAAATTGGCTTGTGGCTTGTCTTCGTTTAATTCTGAGCCCCAGGGAAATATTTGTGCGGCATTATCGCCATGAGCAGCATACTCCCATTCGGCTTCCGTAGGAAGACGTTTCCCCGCCCATCTGGCGTATGCCATGGCATCATACCATGACACATGGATAACAGGGTGGTTTTCTCTGCCTTTAATCGTACTTCCTGCTCCTTCGGGACTTTTCCATGAAGCTCCTTTTTCTACCCGCCACCAATCCTGGACACCGTATTGTCCGTCTGGTCGCGGTGCCGGACTGTTAAAAACCAATGAGGCTGGAGCCAGCATATCCGGATCCGGAGGAGGAGTTCCAGGGGGAAGCTGTGCCATTATTTCTTCGAGCGGAATGGCTCTTTCAGCTGTCGTAATATATCCTGTTGCCGATATGAAGCGAGCAAATTGTGCATTGGTTACCTCCGTTTCATCCATCCAGAATGAGTTGACCTGAACTTCACTAACAGGAAATTCATCTTCTCTCGGCTGACTGCCAAATGCTTCCTGGTGTACATCCGATCTCATCATACCACCCATTTTGAAAACCGATCCTTTGATCTGAACCATACCGGAAAAATCTTCTTTAAGCGAGTCATCGATCTTAATCGCAAGGACATCTTCCATAGAAGATTTATTGATATAATCCGAACCTTTCATGTCAATCTGCGCACACATGGATAGTTTCGGATTGGTTGCAGCTTCTTGTTGTGCCGGGGGATTTCCTTCACTCTTACAACCAGCTTCTATAAAAGCTGTTGTTATAATGATTGTAGCTAAAAAGAATATAGATTTCATAGGGTGCTAAGATATACCAAAAGAGGTTTATACCTTTATCATCCTCCAAAAAGTCTAATTTGAGTCAAACACCTTCTCTAAAACTACCATTTATAAGATCTCTTGTCTTATCTCCTTCCTTTGACATATTTGGAGCAATCTTAATTTTTGGGGTTTGCTATAAGCTTAATTTTCATGGTACAATATATCAGGATGGCGAAATAGTTTTTGGAATTCCATTCACAGACTTATGGGCATATGTTCGATCAGGAGCTTATCCTCTTGGCATTTTTTCGACCGTCGGAGCGATTTTTTCAATGCTTGCAACAAGATTTGTTGGCAAACAAAAAAACTCTGGGAACGTACTGGGTGTTGTCACAACCGTAAATTCTGGAGCCAATGATTTTATGTTTGGCAATGCTTCCGCCATTATCACGTACCCGATATCTTTTCTATTACATTCTTTTGCTTTCTTTAAATGGCACAAGGGAGAGGGAATAAGAAAAATTGACAAATTCTATTTTATAATTGTCATCGTAGGATTGGTATTCGGATTTGTACTAGTTTATTTTGGAGCATACCTGTTTGGAGGAAGAACGGACCAGGCATTTCTAGTCATTGTATCTGTCACTTTTGGTTTATCACTTGGTGCTAACTTCAGTAATGCATTTAAATATGAAGAAACCTGGTTGAGCTGGACCATCTACAATTTGATTCAACTTGTAAAAGCTTTTATGCAAGGGAACCTGGCCAATGTAGTGAAATACATATTTTATCTAGTCAATTCTGGATTGACCTTAGCAGACTGGAAATGGAATGGAGATAGGAATTTGCAGAAGGTTTAAGGGGTTTTAGGAGTTTGATGGGTTGGAGAAGAGAGGTTCAATTTTATTGTGCCTAAGTGCCTTTAAATGTGCAAAA
>JAJCYJ010000562.1 GCA_029262975.1 Saprospiraceae bacterium | reverse complement strand
CTTTTTATAAAGATTTGATATATGTATTATCTAATATTTCTTTTTTAATAATTGCCAGTTTGTGCTTTACACTGGCATCATATAATTGATCTTGTACTTCTAATACAAAACCACCAATTATATTCGGATCAACTATGGTTTGTAATTCTACTGTGCCGGTAGCCAACCCAAGATTGATTAATTCCAATTTTATTTTAGAAATCTGGCCACTATCCAATGGGGATGCAGTGGTGACAGTAGCACTTGTAATATTCTTTAATTTCTTGTATTGAGCAATGAACTCATCAGCAATCTCAGGTAAGTGGTTTTCTCGCCCTTTCCTGATAATGATTTCAAAAAAGGAAGCCGTCAAGGCCTCTATTCTGCTGGAAAAAAGAGACTTAAAAACAGATTGTTTTTTATCGGCATTAATAATAGGGCTCTTAATCATCAACAGAAGTTCACGATTAGATATGGCATCCCTGAACAAATTGATGTCTCCGACCACTTGTTCTAATTTGCCTTGCTCCAGTGCTAGGTCAAGAAGAGATTTTGCATATCTGGATGCTATTCTAATTGCAGACATATGTCTTAATTTTTACTGATCTCGGACACCAATTGATTTACAAAAGCCTCTTGTTCAGGTTTCCCTTTGAGTTCTTTTCTAATCACCTGTTCAGCTATATTTAAAGCAATTAATCCTGCTTCACTTTTCACTTCAGCAAGAGCGCCTTTCTTTAGATTCTCAATCTCCTGTCGGGCATCAGCAATTATATTATTGGCATCTGCCTTGGCTCTGTCCTTAGCTTCTGAGATAATTTGATTCTTCGTATCCTTCGCTTCTTTTAACATGGCCGCTCTTTCTTCCCTCGCCTGCTGTAATAATTGATCATTTTCAGCTTTTAGGTTAGCCATTTCTTCTTTAGCCTTTTTAGCTTCATCCAGGGCACCCTGGATATCATTGGCTCTTTTCTTTAGTCCTTCTGCAATAGGTCTGAAAGCATACTTCCCTATCAGTCCCCAAAAAAGCAAAAAGATAATCGTTGTCCAGATGATCAATCCGGCATCCGGTTTTATAGGGTTAAAATCAACAAGTAATAAATACATCGCTTTTAAATTTTAATTGTAAAAGGTGCAACCAACCGTTGCACCTTTTAACAACTTTGTTAATTAGGATCTAGTGTCTGACTATGTAAAGAAAGACAATAGAATAGCAATTAGCGCAGCTCCTTCAACAAGGGCAGCCATCAGAATCATATTTGCTCTGATGTCACCCACCGCTTCAGGTTGTCTGGCGATTGCTTCCATAGCTTTTCCACCGATTTGTCCGATTCCGAGCCCTGCTCCGATTACGGCCAATCCGGCTCCTACAGCTGCTAATGTTCCAGTCATAATTAAATATTTATAGAATTAAATTTTATAATCAATGATCATGATGCTCCTCTATGGCAGCACCGATATAACTCGCAGTTAATATGGCAAATACAAAGGCCTGGATAAACGCAACCAATAATTCAATTGCCATCATAAATAATGTAAGCAATACAGATCCGATGGATGACCCCCAGGCCGCACCCGGATTGGCACCGCTTTCTCCAAAAATGAATATCAACCCGACAAAAATCACAATAACCATATGTCCCGCTGTGATATTTCCAAATAATCGCAGCATCAAGGTCAATGGCTTGATAAATAAGCCCATTACTTCTACCGGTGTTACCACCACTTTTACCCATCCCGGAATACCTGGCATATTAAAGATGTGTCCCCAGTAATGTTTATTGCCGTGCAGATTAGTTACTATAAATGCTAACAAGGCAAGAACGAATGTTACACTCAAATTACCCGTCACATTGGATCCTCCTAAAAATGGTATTTGTCCAAATAAGTTTAAGGCGAGGATGAAAAAGAACAACGCCATTAAAAATGGTTGAAATTTCTCCCAACTCTTGCCTAAAAATGGTTTGGCTACATCTTCTTGTATAAACTCAAAGATGGGTTCAATAAAACCTTGTATGCCAGCAGGAGCCATCCCATCTCTTTTCTTGTATGCTCTTGCAATGGATAAAAACATCCAGGAAAGCAATAAGAATATCAGAAGCATGGTCACGACATTTTTAGTCATGGAGAGATCATGAAAACTGGTCAATCCACCACCAAACAATCCAAAATCCAAAGTGCTCTTACTATCACAAAGGATTTTTTTATCCTCATAACAGAGATATACTTTGTCGTGTTCTTTAGTATCAATTACTTCAACCTCTGTAAATACCGAATGAGCTTTTAGTTCCACTAACCCTTTAGGGAATGATGGATCAGTTATCCTTCTCACCTGCCCCAAATAGAGCACATATCCATCATAGGCGTATTTACCATTTCCATGATAGTCCGCATTGAATTTACCTGATGAAAATATGTCAAATCCCTGCCCGGGAACATACAGGATGCATGGGAGGGGAATCTGAATCCAACCTATATTATATACATTTTGGTCGCTAATATGGTGAAAAGCAGTTGCACCCGGATTGAATTCGGCGTGGTCGTCATGATGTGGGTTACACGATGAAGTGTCACCATCATGATTCCCATGACTATCATTATCAATCGTATGACCATCTTGCTTGTCATGATCATGGTCCGCATCATCATGATTGACTTTTTCTTGATGCTCATTATCCCTGTCAACTTGAGCTTGTAACTGAATGACAAGCGTTGACAATAAAAAGTAAAGAGTATATCGTAGAACAATTCTGAATCTTACGTGCACGCTTATTTGTTTAAAATCGCCGCAAAGGTATGTATAATGGGCCATTTGTAGCGGGTACAGCTCATCAATTTTATACATCCAAATTTGGCCTTCTAAAAGGCTCGGAATCATATAAAATATTCTTTAAAATGCTCCTGATTGCCAAACATTCTACGGTATGAAAAAGGAGGCACTTTTTAATAAATGCCTCCTTCTTCCATTTCTGTTATAAAAAGCCTTACCTGGCGAAGGTAGTAGCTCGCTTTTCTCTAATCACAGTTACTTTGACTTGACCAGGATATTGCATTTCATTCTGGATCTTTTGAGAGATCATAAACGACAAATCTTCAGCATACTGATCGCTTACTTTTTCGCTTTCGACAACCACTCTTAGTTCTCGTCCAGCCTGGATAGCATATGCTTTCTGTACACCGTCATGTGCCATAGCCAATTCTTCTAACTCTCCGATTCTCTTAAGATAACTCTCAAGGATTTCTCTCCTGGCTCCAGGTCGGGCACCGGATATGGCATCACAAGCTTGTACGATAGGCGATATGATATTGTTCATTTCTATTTCGTCGTGGTGAGCACCAACTGCATTAAGTACAACTGCGTGTTCTTTATGGCGTTCACATATTTGCATACCTAACAAAGCATGTGGCAATTCTGATTCCTCTTCGGCCACTTTTCCAATATCATGTAACAAACCGGCACGTTTCGCCATTTTGATTTGCTTATTAGTAAGACCTAATTCAGCACCCATAGTGCCGCATAATCTGGCGGTCTCTATTGAATGCTTTAGTAAGTTTTGTCCATAGGACGATCTAAATCTCATTCGCCCTACCATTTTTATAAGATATGTGTGGAGGCCATGTATATCAAGGTCAATAACCGTCCGCTCACCGATCTCAACAATTTGTTCATTTAATTGCTTGGTAACCTTTGCGACCACTTCCTCAATCTTTGCAGGATGTATCCG
>JAJCYJ010000561.1 GCA_029262975.1 Saprospiraceae bacterium | reverse complement strand
ATTAATCTTGGATATTTTGGTGTGGATTATGGATTGAGTAAACATCTGAGTCTTAAGGCTTCATTTGAGTTGTTTAATCCAATATTCGCAGATCAACATGCTACCTTATTATTTCAACCAAAGATTCGATTCAAGATTCTTGAAAACCTCCATGTCGCTGCTACTTATACTAATATTAATGCATTTGATGATGGAAAGACGGGCATTCTACATTGGCTGGGGACCTATGGGTCGAAGTCAAATAATTTGTCGGTAGGATATGGGAGGGTATATTATGGATTTTATGGAGTCAATACACAGTTTAACGGGCTTTCATTTAGTGGACTTCTTGAGTTAAATGATAAATGGAGTTTAATCTCCGATAATTGGCTTCTCTTTCACGCAAGAGGAAATGAAGAGGCCAATCGATTTAACTTTCATTCCCTGGGTGTACGCACTAAGATACGGGAGAAATATCAGTTAGATTTTGGTTTGACTTACTTTACGGAAAGTGAAGACTTAGGAAAATTCCCATGGCCCTTTATAAAAGTTGCCGCAGATATCAAGTCAATAATTCCTCATTTAAAAACTCGTAAACCAAAAAAGCCTGAAGTAAAGGAAGTTGACACAAATAAAAAGAAAAAGGTCATTTATGCTGAGTTGGTGGGTATTGGATTTTTCTATTCAGTTAATTATGATTTTAGATTATCCCGGCAATCGAATGGAGGTGGATTTGGTTTGAGAGTTGGCGCATCAGTTGTTGGTGCTCTTTCTGTCCCCATACAGCTAAATTATCTGATCGGTGGTGAGGACCATTATTTAGAATTTGCTTCTGGAATCACTTTCGCATCAAGTAATTTTGATTTAAATCATGGAACTTATGGCTCTGCTAATGCGAGTGTTTCTTCCTCAATCGCCTATCGTTATCAACCTGCAAATCATGGATTTTTCCTGAGGCTTTCTGCTGACTTATTTTACAATTATAATTTAGATGATTTTGTGGGTCGCCGCGATAAAATTACTCCGTGGGGTGGGGTTGGATTCGGATATAGTTTTAGATAAGGTAACCGTTCAATCGAGAAAAAGAAATATTCCGACTGATAAGGTGTGCAAAGATTAAAGGATATTAGTATTTTGTCTATTTACGAAAAGACTTAATGACAGATTTTGATCCTACTTATTTTGTAAAGAAGGGTAGGCCTTGAAAAATGGAAATACAAAATCTCTTAAATAATGATTGATCTCCTTTAACCAAAATGATTTTAATTCAATTATCTGTATCCAATCAAATAATAAATGAATAAACAAGAAAAACCCGAAGCATTAAAAGCTGAAGACGATTTTGCTATACGGAAAACTTCAGAAAAAAAGGAATCAAACGATCATTTCTATGCACTAAATGAAGTGCCGAAAGACTCCATTAAGGAGATTACAACCGTACTTGATTGGGAGGATTTGATTATTGATAACCGAAGTCTTGAAGATGTTAATGATATAAAACGTTGGATGAAATTTGGTCGTAAACTAATGGAGGATTGGGGTATGTCCGGTAAAATCAATCCTGGCTATCGGGCTCTTTTTATTGGCCCGAGGGGTTCTGGTAAAAAATTGACTGCTTCGCTTTTAGGTAAGTCTGGTGACCTACCTGTTTATCGGATAGATCTGTCGATGATCGTGTCCAAATATATTGGTGAAACAGAGAAAAACCTTTCGAGGATTTTTGCAAAAGTTGATGGACAAAACTGGATTCTATTTTTTGATGAAGCTGATTCTTTATTTGGTACAAGGACGAATGTTCAGGATGCGCATGATCGATATGCTAATCTTGAAACTGCCTACTTGTTGCAAGGAATTGAAAACTATGCCGGCTTGTCTATATTATCTGTAAATAATAAAGCAAATATAGATTCAGCATTCCTACGAAGATTGCAATCGATCATTCATTTTCCGATGCCAGACTCAGAAATGAGGCTGAAGTTGTGGACTCAATCTTTTCCTGCCCAGGTGAAGTTATCGAATGACATTGATTTAAGTGATATTGCGCAGCAGTTTGAATTGAGTCCTGCAGATATTATGGAAGTAGTCCAATATGTTTCGCTTCATTCTATAGAAGATGGTACACACACGATTTTACTTCGTCATTTGATGAATGGCATCAGACGTATAATGAAGAAAGAAGGCGGCGTCTTATGATCATGAGATAAGATTTCTGTTTCTGAAAGAATATTGGAAATAGGTCATAAACAGTAAAATGACTAACCATAAGTTTATTGCACTTCAGGGAGTCTGGAACTTTTGAATGCGCCAGCAAGGCCAAATAACGACAAAAATAGAATCACTCCTTCGGTTGAGATGATAGATGCCAAAGCACTGACACCACCGGTCAGGAGCAGGATGAACCCAATGATTGTGTTACTGACTGCAACATAATCTGTTCTTTTATTTCCTCCTGCCATATCTACAATGTAAGTCTTCCTGCCAAGTCGTACCCCGCTATGTGCGATGCCGAGCATAAAAAAAGCAAGTGGATACAGCCAATAAAAGTTACGCATCACGGGAGAAAAACTAATAATGAAGAACATTACAATCCCAAGCATTGAAGTGATCGTAGCAGCTATCACCATAACCCGCTTACTGGATTGATCTGCCATCCTGCCCCACACAGGAGCACTTATTATCGAAGCAAGCCCATTGGCAATGATGAAAAGTCCGAGTAAATATCCTTCCTTGCCTAAATAGGTATGAGCCAATAAAATATAAAATGGAGCTGTCAATGCAGAGCATAATAATAAAGACCGGGCAATGATAAAATTGCGGAAAGGTATATCTGTTCGTACAAGGTTTAATTTACCCATTGCTTCCTTCCAACCGTTCTTGCCACCATCTGTTTCACCTGGAAATTCTTTTATATTAGCATAAATGACTGCGGCTATTAACCACATCGAAGCAGCAAAGAATAGTAAGTAACTGTAAAATTCAATACCCGGATCCGTCCTGGATTTATAAATTAGAAAAAGACCTGCAGCTAAGACCAATATGCCGGACGCAGAGACCGTATATCCTTTTAAGCGCCCACGTCGGGTTTTGGGTATCGTTTTACCCAGGACATCTTTAGAAGCCACAGAACACAATCCACGTGATAAACTAAAGGCGATTAAAAACAGCACCATGAACCATCCTGCCCGGCTTCCTTCAATGTATAAGGCTACTAATCCTATAGCTGTAATTGATAAAAATTGTAGTACTGAACCGATCACCCAGACCCATTTTCTAATTTCTTTTTTTCTAATAAAACTTCCAATTATAATCTGAGGCAACATAGATCCCGACTCCCTGATGGGCACGATAAAACTGATTAAATAAACCGGGGCATTGACATAACTCATCACCCATGCCAGCACTGTATTTGGATTGCTTAACGCGTCACCCAGATTAGTGAACATATTGCTCAAAAATATCAGGAAGTAATTGTGTGGTGTATACTTGCAGGCCTCTTCCGATATGTCCTTACACACCCGTGCATCTTCTTCATTATTCAGTCGATCATATAGTAGTTCTAATTTAGAAGGAATGTCTGCTGAATTCATGTTTACCTTTTAGCTCTTAAGTCTTTGAAAAGTATAGGGTTGAGATTTGCTAAAAATGACAAACATAAGACAAGTCATTGAGCTCCCTTGTCTGAAGCTAAAATAATGCAGATGGAGCGTTTGAAAAAAGAAGGTCCGGATGCTCGAAATATGTACAGGCACATGCTTTTTTTTAATAATTTTTATAAGGATTAAGTCCACACTATCGGATCTTTCCCAACTATTTGATATTAAAAGCTTATTTTTAGTACGATAGTTGTCAGAAAGATTATGACAATAATGAAGATGACAACCCTTTCTTTTTTACCCGTAAAATAGATCGTTTTGAGAGTCATTGACATGAAAATTAAGGAGACTTCAGATTCTGACCTGGTAATATGCCATAGTGATAATGAATACGCCGCTGCCCGATCGCTTATCTCTGAGTATGTCGATGCACTTGGTTTAGATCTGTCCTTTCAAGATATTCAAAATGAATTAGACCATCTTTCCAACTTTTACGGGCCACCTACGGGAATGATCATTTTAGCAAAAGATGAAGAGGAGTTTATTGGTGAAATTTGCATTCGGAATATGGGAGATTTTATGGCAGAGATCCGTCGCATGTTTGTAAAGCCAGAACACCGTGGAAAAGGAATCGGTCGAAAATTATTGAACCGAGCTCAGCAAGAAGCAAAAGGCCTCGGTTATCGATTTTTAAGATTGGACATAATCCCGGATATGGAAAGTGCCATTCATCTATATTTATCCTCCGGTTTTTATGAAATTGAAAGTTATGCTTATAGCCCCTTTTCCGGGACGAAGTTTTTAGAGTATAAGCTATAGTGA
>JAJCYJ010000560.1 GCA_029262975.1 Saprospiraceae bacterium | reverse complement strand
CTTCGGGATCTAACTTCTACAATATCACCGTCTGCACAATCCTCGCAAGAAATTATACCTCCAGAGAATATCCAGGGATGCCGCCGATTGATGGAGGCAATTCTTTTGTCTTTGATTATAACTTGTGGGTAAGGCATATTGACTTTGGAATATTAGCGATATTAGTTTGTGTGAATCCGATGTCTGCACAATCATACAAGAAAGAACCGGATTATTACCTTCACTCTATGGATATTCAGAAAGTTAAAATTGCATTGTCCCAACATTACGGTATTGAGGCGTCCGCCCTGGAAGCAATGGAAGGATATGAAAGCACCAATTATCGGGTTTCCTCAGGTCAGAAAAAGTGGGTTCTAAAAATATATAACACTGATGATATAGCCTTACAAAGTGCTAAAGCAGAAAACGACATCATGCATCGTCTGGCTCACCATGAAGATGCCTTTCCTCTACCGATTTCTAATAAAAGTGGACATGAAATTAGTCCTGTAGACGGCGAGCAAAAATCGATGCGATTATTGACATTTCTGAATGGAGACTTCCTGGCTAATGTGCCGCATTCAGAAGAATTGATAAGGAGTTTCGGTACATTCCTTGGCAAGATGGATAAGGATTTGTTATCCGTGAACCATGAAGGAATATGCGCAAAGAGAATGGCTTGGGATTTAGACCATTTTTTAGAAAATAAAAAACTCCTTTCTTATATCAAAAACCCGAGTGATAGAAAGATTGTAGCTTATTTTTTGGTGCAATGGAAGACTTTTGTCTCAGAGAAAATATATACGCTTCGACAATCGATTATACATAATGATGCCAACGATTGGAATGTATTAGTGCAAAATGGACATGTATCCGGGTTGATTGATTTCGGAGACATGGTCTATTCCAGATTAATTTATGAATTGGCTGTAGCCGCAGCTTATCTGGCAGTTGATAAAGAAGACCCTCTGCGGGTCGTGTCGGAATTAGTTTCTTCTTATCACAAAATATTGTCATTACATCCTGAAGAAGTAGATCTATTATACTATCTCATAGCCGCGAGATTATGTACAAGTGTACTTAATTCGGCAAAAAGCAAATTGGACAATCCAGATAGTGGTTATATCTCCATCAGTGAAAAGGGCTTCTGGAATCTCTTACATCAATGGATTAGTATAAGTCCGGTAAAGGCCAAAAAAGTATTTAGACAAGCCATAGACAGTCCGTGCGAATCATCTTCAAATCTTCTTGAAATTCGCAAAAAGCACATTCCGCAAGTCCTGAGCCTTAGTTACGAACAACCTATACACATGACAAAGGCGGTTTTTCAATATATGTATGACCATGATGGCAATGCTATTCTGGATGCATATAACAACATAAAGCATGTCGGTCATTGTCACCCGACTGTAGTAGAAGCAGGTCAAAAGGCCATGGCTAATCTGAACACCAATACGAGATATTTGTATGAATCTCTTACAACATATGCTGAGCATCTCCTCGAATACTTCCCAGCCCAACTTGACAAAGTCTTTTTTGTAAATAGCGGTAGTGCAGCAGGAGATCTTGCCATAAGATTAGCACGAACATATACGGAGCGCTCTGAAATGGTCGTAATGGAACATGGGTATCATGGAAATACCAGCCTGGGAATCCATGTCAGTCATTATAAATATGGCCATAAAGGTGGGGCCGGAAAAAGCAGCGAAATAACCGAGGTGAGTATGCCGGATATTTATCGAGGAAAATACCAAGATGCAGATGCAGGTATAAATTACGCGAACGATGCCATAAAAAGGATTAATAGTGAGTCGAAGGGCGACATTGCAGCATTCATAGCAGAACCAATCATTGGTTGCGGTGGTCAGATACCGTTAGCCCCAGACTACCTTACCCACATGTATGCTTATATCAGATCTGTAGGTGGACTTTGTATTTCAGACGAAGTCCAGACTGGTTTCGGAAGATTAGGGCGTTGGTTCTGGGGATATGAAATGCATGGAGTTGAGCCGGATATCGTCGTTTTAGGAAAGCCAATCGGAAATGGACACCCGATGGCAGCTGTGGTAACGACATCTGCTATAGCTGAAAAATTCAACAATGGTATGGAGTTCTTTTCTTCGTTTGGAGGCAATCCCGTGTCGTGTGCTATTGGTGATGCTGTATTGAATGTAATAGAAACAGAACAATTGCAAGAGAACGCCAGGTTTATCGGTGATGAATTGAAAAAACAACTTAGAGCATTGGCCAGTCAATATCCATGTGTCGGAGACATCCGTGGAGAAGGGTTATTTCTGGGTATTGATATAGTACAAAATCAAGCGTCCAAAACACCAGATGAGATGCTCGCTAAACACCTAATAAATCATCTGCGAAGGATAAATATTCTAAGCAGTCTTGATGGTCCTGGACATAATGTGATCAAGATAAAACCACCACTTTGCTTTGACAATAGGAACGTTTATACTTTAATTTCGGGTTTACAATCAGGAATAATTACTTTTTTTTGAAAAATTTTTTAGTCGATCAATATGATTAATCGCTGATAGTTTGCATGTTATAGATGAGTAATTTATTACAATTGTTACTACAACAACTATTTTTTCATTTCGCGTAGGTGGGGCGGCTATTTTAGTGGTCTATTATATGGAAGCAATAGTTAGATTACATATACCCATGTGAAATACCTGTTGGTCCATAATCCCCAATGTGATGCAAGTGAAAGCAATCTTATTTTTGGTATGTCTATACCTGAGCCTACCGGTTATGGCTATAGACGATATATCACTACGACTCAACCCGAGTTACTACGATGAGCAAAATCAAACGATTTATGTGGACGTAGAACTCAGGTACCAAGGCCATGGTCAATTCCAGTTAGCTGACCAAAACTACAGGCTATTCTATGATTCTAAAATATTAACTCTTGAGCAAGATCACTCTCGAAGCGATCTTCCACAGGATTTATATAGTGGTATTCAATTTATGGAAATCCTCGAGAATCTTGATGCCGATGCAGTGAATCAGCTATCTTTTGATGACAATATGGGCTTTGTAAATTTCTTTATTGACCTGAATAGTGCATCTAATGCCGGCATTTCGATCAAAAGCGAAGATGACTGGCAAAGAGTAGCAGTCTTGAACTTTAAGGTATCAGACAAAAATGCCCTATCTCAAATCGTATGGAGCAAAACAGGAGCCACAGATAGCTATGCTACGGCTTTTGTAGAAATCATGAAATGGATCGCTCCTAATGAGACGGAGCCTGTACAAGTAGAAGAATACATCGATGCGAGATTCAATATAGAAGAAGAACTAGGTGCGATAAAAGTGGCAATAAGTCCAAATCCTTCGACAGATTTCATTAAACTATCTTTTGATCGTGGTCTGGAATCTGATATGAACGTAACTGTATATGATATTAACGGCAGGAAAGTAAAGCAAACAATGGCTTATCAGAATGCAGAACGATTAAATCTTGCAGTCATGGAACTATCTCCAAGTACTTATTCTGTTGAACTTACACCAATAGGATCAAAGCAAGTAGTGCATTCAGCAAGCTTCGTCAAAATAAGCAAGTGATACCCTTTCTGATTCTTCGATATCTCTATAGTAGACTTCGCCGAAAGAATAACTTGGCTTAATCTTAAAAGAGGTTGACTATCTGTAAGGAATAAGTATATATTTGCACTCCCATCCAGAAGTGGATATAATAATGACATTATTATCAAGATGCTTTAGAGCATTTGGAGGTAAGAAATATAACATCGCGGTGTGGAGCAGTTGGTAGCTCGTCGGGCTCATAACCCGAAGGTCGCAGGTTCAAGTCCTGCCGCCGCTACAATGAAGCCGATCCTTTTTAGGATTGGCTTTTTTTATGGCTATACCCATCCTATTCACCCATTTATTGTTAATTGCGCAATCTCCTTTATAAACACTTTACATCTCCTCCTATACCTCACCAATTATGAATTAGTCTTCTTATCACGAACGAAACATCAGAATATCCGATACATCATATAAATAAACATTCATATGCACTGGTCTACCTAATCGAATATTCTAAATGTTTTATTGCTTAAATATTATTGACCGCTTATATTGATTGTGAATGACTATAATATTAGCATTTCACTATGCTATTTCGTCTGAAGACGAGCTAATTAGGATACAAGTCAGAGACCTGTACCAGCAGTGGACTTGTACCAGCAGTGGACTTGTTTCAGCGGTGGTTTTGTTTCAGCGGTGGACTTGTTTCAGCGGTGGT
>JAJCYJ010000559.1 GCA_029262975.1 Saprospiraceae bacterium | reverse complement strand
GCCACTGGTGTCAGGAAAATCATATGATTTTCGAGTAGAGTATGTGGAGGACATTGATTGGGCGGCAGTTCGAATTGGCTGGAAACCTTGTGGTAGGGACCTGCTTTCCCAGGCAGTGGAAACTGCAAAAAGTGTGGATGCCGTGATTCTGGTGGCAGGGTCCAGCAACGCTACTGAAGGTGAACACCTGGACAGACAGTCCATAGATTTACTTCCGGAACAACAAGAATTGATTCGGGCAGTAGTTGAGGCCAATCCGAATACTGTTTTGACTTTGGTAAACGGCAGCCCGGTTTCAATAAACTGGGAAAACGAAAATATACCCGCGATCATCGAAGCCTGGTATCCGGGTCAGGAAGGTGGCAATGCCATAGCAGATGTCCTTTTTGGAAATTATAATCCCGGAGGTAAGTTGCCACTAACTTTTTACACAGGAGTAGAACAAATTCCTCCTTTTGATGACTACGATATTACCAAAGGAAAAACGTACATGGATTTGGACGAAGAGCCACTATACCCTTTTGGTTTTGGCTTGAGCTATACACAATTTGATGTTTCCAATTATCAGATAGACAAATCAGAACTTTCTGAGGATGAGTTAGTCATTGTTTCATTTGATATTCAAAATATTGGAAAAGTACGAGGAAGTGAGGTGGTACAATTATATGTCCATGAGCACCGGGAAACGAAGTATACACCCAATAAGATATTGAAGGCATTTGAACGGGTTTTTTTAGAGCCACAAGAAAAAAAAAGGATCTCGCTCAAAGTACCGGTAAAAGATTTGGCTATGTATAGTCCGGAGGAGAAAGCATTTGTCACGAATACTGGTCCCTATGACATCATGGTTGGAAACTCAAGTGACCATTCTTATTTCAAGGATGAGATTATAATTATCGATTAATGAATAAATATCACAAACCATACTTTAGATATAATCATAAGAAAGATTAAATAATGAAATTTCGGCTGCAATCGCATATATCATTTTTTTTCATTTTGCTCTTAATGCCCACAATGGGTATGAGTCAGCAAGGGACGCTTAGTCTTCCTCCCATATTTGATTCGAGAATGATCTTGCAGCAGGAAGATAGCGTAGTAATCTGGGGTTCTTCGGATTATGGAGAAATTGTAATTATTGAAACCGGATGGGACAATGGCATTTATCAAACTACGCCAAGTGTTGACAAAAAGTGGTCAGTTAAGGTAGCAACCCCGAAAGCGTCATTCACGCCTTATCAAATGGTTATAAGAAACAGCGACGCAAGCATTATTTTGGACGATATTCTAATTGGCGATGTCTGGTTCGTATCGGGCCAGAGTAATATGTATGAATCTTTCCGAGGCTTCATCAATCAACCTGTAAATCGGGCACAAGAAATTTTATTGGAAAGTAGCAACATCACCGGTATCAGATTATTCAAGGTAAAAGAAAGTTCTTCACTTGTGGAGCGGGATTCCATCGATGGATCGTGGCAATATGCAAAACCTGGGAACATAATAGATTTTAGTGCGGTAGGATATGTTTTTGGAAAAACAGTATATGATTATGTAAATATTCCAATCGGGTTGGTGCAATGTGCGCAAAGTGGTACTAAAGCGGAGGCCTGGCTTGATAAACAAGCATTGGTTGAATTTGGTGGCTTTGATCTTGAAAATATCGTCATCGAAGAGGGTCTGGGCAAAAGCAAACCAATGCTGCAATACAATAGTATGCTGTACCCCCTTTTGCCATTAAGAATTAAAGGTGTTGTGTGGTATCAAGGAGAAGGGAATGTGGGAACCTGGAAAACTTATGAGGAGTTATTCTCTTTTCTAATTAATAAATGGCGCGATTATTTTGACGACCCCGATCTTCCATTCTACTATGTTCAAATAGCTCCTTTTAGCTATGATTTCGCACCAGGATTGGAATCACAATACCTCAGAGAAGCCCAGCTAAATACCATGAAGAAAGTTACAAATGTGGGAATGGTTGTCACACTTGATATAGGTTCGAAAGACAAAATTCATCCACCGGAAAAGGAAACTGTAGGAAAAAGACTGGCATACTGGGCCCTTAACAAAACTTATGGAGTCTCTTCCATCGCTTGCAGGGGTCCGGAATTTAAATCCTTGAATGTGGTGGAAGGAAAAGCAAATTTGAAGTTTGATTTTGTGCCAGGAGGATTGAGCACATTTGGCAAAGAATTGAATGGATTTGAAGTGGCAGGAAAGGACAGGAAATTTTATTCAGCCGAAGCTGAGATTGGGACAGAGCACGGTACTTGGGAACCTATGATCAGCGTGTGGTCTGATCAAGTCGAGGATCCCGTAGCTGTCAGATACGGCTTTACCAACTATGTAAATGGAACATTATACAATATCCAGGGATTACCCGCTTCATCTTTTCGGACGGATGATTGGTAAAATATGTGAATTCAAAAATTAGAAAAGTGAAAAATTTATTACTTATACTTTTGATAGCTGTTTCATCAGCGCTTAGTGCTCAACCATCCTGGTTTATTAATCCAATCATTACCGGAGGCCATCCTGACCCATTGATGAAATCAATTAGTACAGTGATGTTTGCAAGCCTTTTCTGGGGAATAGAAGCACAGTCACAAGAGAATCCGGCAGTTGAAGAATGTTATAGCGAGAACCCCCTGTTTGACATGGCTGAAATCCGAAACGAGTCTAGCCTGGATGTTCAAGTTATTGAAGATTGGCACAAAGTTGAGGGAGAAGTACCGACAAGGCAAAAATTAATTACTATTCGGGTAGGAGAACTCTGGCCAGGACAGGATTACCGTATCCCTGTGCGAATGATAGTTCCCACAGATTCAAAAGCGAAGGGGTTTCATTTGACGGGCGGGCATGGATCAAAACAAATAGAAAGTGATGCGAAGCTCAAGACATTTGAAAACGATCTCATCGCCGGAGGAGTCGGGCTGGTTTATACCGTAATTCAAAATCCATCAGCAGACAGTGAGCAAAAAGAACTTAGAGACCAGATGCACAACCGATTTATAGAAACCCTCAATCCACGGTACTCAATACAATACTGGGCCTGGCCTGCCACGATTATGCGTGCCCTAACCGCGGCATATGCAGAAAATGAGTTTTTCGAAAAGGGGAATGTAGCAGTTTCAGGTGGCTCGAAAAACGGAGCTTCTCCCAGCGTTGCTATTATCAGCGACGAACGTATCACAGCTCAGCATGCAACAATTTCACCGATATACGATTCCCCATTGCGCCTGTGTGATCCTGCTGCCCTGGATGAGCTGAAAGAAGAAAATGAGACTTACCCTGAGACAGTGGCATTTAGAAAGCTCTTCCAGGGAGGTACTTTTGGACCAGTATATAATAATGCCGCTCTTGAGGCCGGACATAGCATGGAAGATATTGAGCAGCTCGCCCATCAATTGGCTGATTACATTTTTATTTCAAGAAATCTGAAGAAATTAGAACAGCGAGGTGTGGATCTTTTATTTGAACCCGGGACACACGATTGTGTAGCTTATGATGTACCCTGGGGAGGAGAGCATTTTCCGCAAATTCCGGTATATCTGAAAACCAATTCTGGTCATGGCCATGGGAAAAATATACACCCGGCAGCAGAGAAGGATCTTGCGAATAAACCTGCCTTCTTACTAAGTCACTTTTTCGGCGATATGGATCCAATGCTTGAGTCTCCAACTGTGGCCTACGAAGTGAAGAAAGGGATGTTAAAAGTCCGCGTTCGTTTCAAGCCCGGTTCTAAAGAAGAGAGTGGCAGGATCTGGTGGATGTATAATCGCCATGTTGACGGAAGTGCCAAATACCTCGGAGAATTATTTCCAGTCGATCAGTGGAAGGATATGAAGTACAACAGTAAAGATGGTACCTGGACTGCAGAAATAGAACTGCTTGAAGATGTTTCGCACATCGATTTTTTTAGCAACCACAAAAAAACATTGCAGCGATCATCAACAAAATATTCAACATATATCTCGAGTCCCTATACAAGGGTTCGACTGAAATAAATTGAGAGAAAAGCAATCATGATGAAAAAGATAACACTTTTCTTATTTGTGACATTTACTTATTATGACGGAATATTGGGTAGTCCCAATATCCTTTTCATCATTGCCGATGATATGACCTGGATACATGCAGGCATTTATGGTTGCGATGAACTGAAAACGCCCAATCTTGATAAATTGGGAGAAGAAGGTGTTGTTTTTGAAAATGCATTTGTCAGCACTCCTTCGTGTACTCCCTCCAGAAGTTCAATCCTTACGGGAAGGAATAGTTTTGAACTGGAAGATGGTTTTTTGCTGGGAGGTTATTTGCCTCAGAAGTTCACCACCTATACGGAGCTTCTTGAACGGGCAGGATACAAAATAGGGGCAACAGGAAAGGGTTGGGGACCAGGCATTCTCATTGGACGAGATGTTAATCCCGCGGGAAAACCATACCGGGCCATCAGGAATAATCCATATCAGGATCTGATTTGTGATGTAGAGATCTCGGATGTCGATTATGCTGGCAATTTTAATAACTTCTTATACGATTGTGAGCGGGATCAGCCCTTCTGTTTCTGGCTTGGAACACATGAACCCCACAAAGGCTATACCAGAGGATTCGCTGCTACCCAGGGAATTAGTAGCGACGATGTGACAGTTCCGGGGTTTTTTCCTGATGCACCCGAAGTAAGGGGCGCAATCAGCGAATACCTGGCAGAAATACAACATATTGACACACAGGTTGGAAAAGTAATGGATGTATTGAAAAAGCACGGGAAACTGGAAAATACGCTTATCATTTTCACCTCCGATAATGGAATGCCATTCCCCCGGGTAAAATCTAATTTATATGAGTATGGGCTGCGCATGCCACTGATCGCCTGGTGGGGAGACAATATTGTGCAAGGACGGAGGATTGAGGATCTTATATCCCTGACAGATGTTGCTCCAACCTTTCTGGAGGCGGCAGGATTGACGGTTCCGAGGGAGATGTCAGGCACTAGTTTTCTCCCTTTATTACAGTCTGACAGATCTGGGAAAATACGTGAAGGAGAGGGGAAAGTATTTGCTTGTATAGAACGGCACGGACATCAATCCTCATATCCCGCAAGATCCATCCGAACGGATATGTATCACTTGATCTGGAATGCTGCAACTGAAAATCCCACCATTGCGGTTGATGGTGGTCCGATTAAAGACCTTTTGCAAAAAGGGAAGGATGAACATAGCTATTACTATGATCTTGTTTTCGGCATCCGACCGGAATTTGAACTTTACAAAGTACAGGAAGATCCTTATGAATTAAATAACCTGGCAGCAGATCCGAATTATAAAGATGAATTGAACAAGCTCAAAAATGACCTTTTTGAATATTTGAAAAAGCGTAAGGATCCAAGGATGTCAGGAGGCGAAATGATTTGGGAATACTCTCCTATTTGGGGACTGTATAACCAAAATTTGAACTATTCCCCGGAAACCCAAGGGCAGGATATGCCTGCTAGTAGAATTAAAGAGATAATGATAGAAAATTACCGGAAGAGAGGGTACGTCCAGGAATATATAGATAAAGTATTAGAGAGGCTTAACAATAATCTAGAATGAAAATTTTACATCTTCCCTAAGAACGCTTGGATAGGATTTTTAAAAATATTAAATATGGTCATACCATCCGAACTATATCAAAAGCTCATAAAACAATTTTTAATGATTAATAGATACTCGTTCATTTTAGCACTTCTATTTATCACGGTGTCATGTTTTGGTCAAAATTCAAATTTGAAACTGGCAGGTCTTTTCACTGACAACATGGTGCTTCAACAAAATAACACAAACCCCATCTGGGGAAATGCATCGTCAGGAACAGAAATAAAAGTGAGTACGTCCTGGGGGGAAGCTATCGCTACGACTGCCTCAAATGATGGAAAATGGATGACAAAAATTCACTCTCCTTTGGCAGATGGAAAGCCACTATCCATTTCAATAGCTACAAATGATACGACCATTGTCCTTATTAATGTACTGGCAGGAGAAGTTTGGTTATGTTCTGGCCAATCAAATATGGAAATGCCCTTGAAAGGTTGGTTGCCAAG
>JAJCYJ010000558.1 GCA_029262975.1 Saprospiraceae bacterium | reverse complement strand
GAACCACTAAATATGGGCACGATCATAATTTTACCTCTTCGATAGATATCACGAATATCATTCCGAAATCCTTCTATTAGAACAGATTGATATCCATGCTGTTCTAAGAATGAATTTATCTCTTCTCTTTCGGTTTTAGCCATTTCAGCTCCAGCAATAAGTACACTTCGGTCACCAAGAAGCGGATATACTGCTTCTATTATATAATGTATAGCCTCTAAGTTCGGTCGATAGGACAAGTTTCCACAGAAAATGATGTCCGTCAGCCTGTTATTAATCGCAGTCTCAGGTTTAAAATATTCTGAATCTACGCCATTACTGAGCACAGTGAGATTTGCATTTACATCTTTATTAAAATGCGCTTTGTCTCTGTGGGAAATAACAAAATGATGGTTAAATAAAGTAAAGACTGAAGATTCATATTTTTTAATAAGTCTTCGTTCTCTGGCCCTGAATATTTTAAAAAAATGTTGACCAAGATATTGATCTGCTAAATCATTAAGGGCCATAGAATCCATAAAATCCAGACTTTTAGAATATCGCCGTTCTAAACCTACAGCGTATGGTGCCATTCGTATCAAGTGGAAAAAAATGTGATCTGGCTCTATTAAATGTATTTCGTTCTTAATTCTTTCATGAATATGTCTGTCATAAAAAAACCGAACCTGCATAGGGATATTAGAAAAATAATTGAACACAGTATTTAACCGGCTGCGCCATGAATGGAGCAGATGAATAGAAATCGAAAAACAATATTTGTTGATCTCTTCCAAATCCAGGGGCTCCGGCCATTTCTCATTGATGCATATCAAATAGATGTCAAAGGTTTTTGATAAATATTTAATCTGATTATATAATCGCAGTTTGTCTCCTTTGATAAGGGGAAAAGGAAACCTTGATGCCATCACAACAACTTTTGGCTTCATAGTTTCTCTATTAAGCGAAGTACACGGGCTCCTAGTTCATTCGTGTTATGATATTGATCCAGATAGCTTTCACTATTTAGGACGAGACGGTCAACATTTTCCCTGGAGTGTATTCTTTTTAAAGCATCATTCCATTCCTCCTTAGTATCTGCCTCAAGGACATGGACATCATGAGTCAGTGATAATCCTTCAAAGGCAATCTTAGAACCTACAACTGGTGTATGTGCACGCATTGACTGCAGAACCTTCACCCTCGTACCACTTCCCGAGAAAAGTGGACAAACTAATACATCAATCTGGGATAGAAAGCTATCACTATCCTCTATTTCACCCAACCAAGTCATGTTGTTATGATGTCTTAAGTTAATCGATCTTTTTGCATTTCTTCCTGCAATCATAAAGATAGATTCCGGATAATCCTCCGAGAAGTCGTCCCAAATATTAGTTAAGAACCACTCCAAACCTTCAATATTCGGGCGCCAATCCAATGAACCAATGAAACCTATGATGAAGGGAAGATCCTCGGTTTTATACTCTGGTTCTTGTAAAGTATCCATAGCTATGGGTATAGAAATGATGTGCTTTACCTTTTTTGTTATGCCTTTAAAAACATCTTTGTCATAATCAGAAACAGTTAAAATGGCATCGCACTTGCTGATGATTTTTGATTCGTATTCCTTAAGGCGTTTTGCCTGGTTCTTGAAATACCAGGCCTTTAGTCCCTTCAATCGAATGGCATAACGAGACCATATTAAATGCTCGATATTATGAGCCCTTAATAATATGATTGCCTTGGCATGGCCAAGTTTATTAATTGAGTAAGCATAGTCGACAGTGTAGAGACTTTCTGCGATAATTACATCATATGTTTTCTCGAATGTTTCTTGTGTAATCTTATTGTGGATGTCCTGCTTGTTATAGCGTTGTTCGTGATAGGATTTTCGTCCTGTCAGGTTGGACAAGGCAGACAAAATTTTTGGTCTGACTGAAACATCGATAATGGAAATATTTTTATAAAGGCTTAAATCATTGAGCATTTCGCGGGCTTCGTAATCTGCCTGATGTTTCTCAGTATTCAATGAAAGCAAATCAAGTTCTGTTCCCTGGCTTTTCAGTCCTTTTGCCAACCCTATTATTGCCCAAGACTCTCCATCTACGAGTGGGTAAGGAAACTTTTTCACAATCTGCAGGATCTTCATATATGCACACAAAAGTGCATAAGTTATAACACTTTGTATAGTGCCGATGATTATGAAATTTTGTGTTCTGGTTTGATCGATGATCGATTATAAGAATTTAGGGCCTTAATTAAATATTCGTCTTCACTATAATGTCAGCAAGTATAGGGACGTTAACAATGCAGATATAATCATTCTAAAATATTTGATTCATGAACAAATTGATCTTAATACTTACCTTCCTTCTTGCACATCAAGTCATGTCAGGCCAAGTTGCCTTTAGAGGAGGCTTAAATTATTCCAATGTATCCGTAGATGGTAGCAATGTTGATTTTGGATCAGAATCTAAAATCGGCTATCACTTGGGACTTCAAGGACATATTTCTCTTGGGGGATTGAATCTTAGACCCGCTTTATTATATCATGTCAAGGGAGGCAAGGCAGAATCTAATGGCACCATAGGTAATACAAATCTTCATTACGTAGAAGTTCCGGTAGATCTGGCTTTTAAAATTGGTGGCGAAAAACTTGCCGTAATTTTTGAAGCCGGCCCATATTTCGGTTATCTGGTGAATACAAGTTCTGGTTTTATTGATAATCTTGATGATCGACTGAATAAAACTGATTGGGGTATTAATTTTGGAGCCGTCATAGAATTATCTGGTTTGGGTATCGGTGCGAATTATAGTAATAGCCTTTCGAGTATTGCTAAAGAAGATCAAATTACCGGTGCATTTAAGACCAAGAATGGTAACCTTTCACTTTTCGCCTATCTCAAATTTTAGTCCGAAAGCAGAATTTTTTATCAGGTAATAATAAAGCACTCTTCGGATGTCTTTAAAATTATTGTAGATACGTACTTGGTTTTATATTATCACTCTTCAAATCAAGGGGAACCACTAGTGTTCTTACTAATAAATTGATCCAAATTGCGGGTTATTCAGCGATTATATATTAAATAAAAATATCATATAATCGCTTCGTTTTACTATATTTGTTGATCCCTTTAACAACCGACATTCCCATGCTTGTAGGTCAGAACATATCTAAGTCATATGGCAACTTGAAAGTGCTGAATAATCTCAGTATTGAAATCAAGAAAAACGAAATTGCCGCGATCATTGGCAAAAGCGGTAGCGGCAAGAGTACCTTGCTTCATATATTAGGTACACTTGATGCTCCCGACTCTGGTCACATTAAAATATCTGATACAGATATCACATCTCTTAATGAAAAGGAACTCGCACATTTCAGAAACCAAAAGATAGGTTTCATCTTTCAATTTCACCACCTACTGAGCGAATTTACGGCCTTGGAAAATGTTTGTATTCCCGCTTTTATTAATGGAGACAATGAAAAGAAGACTATTGAGAAAGCGACTGAACTTCTTTCTTACTTGGGACTCTGTGATCGACTCGACCACAAGCCAAATCAATTATCTGGTGGTGAGCAACAAAGAGTAGCGATAGCCAGATCACTCATCAATAATCCAGACATCGTATTTGCTGATGAACCTACTGGTAACCTTGATGACCATACCTCTGAAGATTTGTTTGAATTACTTTTGAGACTAAGAAAAGATTACAGCCAGACATTTGTTCTTGTAACGCATAGTAAGGATATTGCTAGCAGATGTGATCGTACTTTGGTGTTAAGTAACAAACAGATAGTATCATGATTGAGCCTGAAAAAGGCGATAAGGACATACCCGGTGAAAAACCTTTTACTTATAAGCTTATACCAGGATATGTAAAAGCATACCTAGTAGATGTTATTGATTTACGCAAAGGTGTCAATGCACAAATTACGATAGCGGACATCAAAAATAAGCGGTCAATGTCTGGCGCTAATGCCTGGATGCTGATGTGTTCGATTGTTATTGCTTCAATTGGATTAAGTCAAAACTCTCAGGCACTGATAATAGGTGCCATGCTTATCTCACCATTGATGTCTCCAATATTAGGAATAGGTCTTTCGGTTGGAATCAATGATATGGAGACCCTCCGCAGTTCTCTTGTGCATATGAGTATTGCCGTTTTCATAGCTGTTCTGACAAGTTATATCTATTTTGAAATATCACCTTTTGATGATTTGACATCAGAGATTCGTGCGCGCACAAAACCAACATTCCTCGATATTTTCGTGGCCATATTTGGTGGCATTGCCGGAATTATAAGTATCGCCAGAAAAGACATTTCAACCACACTTCCTGGTGTAGCGATTGCAACTGCATTAATGCCACCTCTATGTGTGACGGGATATGGACTCGCTACTAGAAATTGGGAAATTGCATCTGCCTCATTCTACCTGTTTTTTCTTAATACTTTCTTCGTGGCCTTATCTACCTATATCATCGTGAGACTCTTAAAATTTCCGTACCGACAATACGTAGATAAAAAAACGAGAATCATCAATATTTTCAAAATATCAATTTTTAGCCTGGCTGTTGTCATTCCGAGTTTCTTTATAT
>JAJCYJ010000557.1 GCA_029262975.1 Saprospiraceae bacterium | reverse complement strand
TTTTTACTTTTCGAAATCGAGAATGTAGCTACAAATCACAAGACATTTTAAAAAGCCTCGATTATAAAAGAACATTAGTTTTTCACCTTCGAAACTTGATACCGTAACGATGCAGCCAATTTCATCAGACATTAAATCTTCGCCTCTTTACAGTAAAGATCTTGCTCCTATTCCAAAATCCGAACGTACCTGGGGGCTTTGGGATATGACAGCCATATGGATAGGCATGGCAGTTTGTATTCCAACTTATCTGTTAGCATCATATATGATAAAGAGTGGTCTCAACTGGATAGAAGCTTTGGTCATAATTGCATTAGGCAATTTAATTATTACCATACCCATGGTATTAAATGGTCATGCAGGCGTAAAATATGGAATTCCATTTCCTGTAATCGGAAGGGCTTCTTTTGGTACAAAAGGGATCCATATAGCCGCAGTAGTCAGAGGTATTGTCGCTTGTGGCTGGTTTGGAATACAGACCTGGATAGGTGGGCTTGCGTTCTACGCGATTTGGCATGCACTGATGGGAAGCTCCCCGGAAATTGGTCTTGATTTTGGCAAATTCGTGGGCTTTGCTCTTTTTTGGTTATTGAATGTATACTTCATTTGGAAAGGTACAGAAAGTATAAAGTGGTTAGAAAAATTCGCTGCACCCATATTGATTGGGATAGG
Source organism: Saprospiraceae bacterium (assembly GCA_029262975.1). Taxonomy (GTDB): domain Bacteria; phylum Bacteroidota; class Bacteroidia; order Chitinophagales; family Saprospiraceae; genus JAJRXG01. The sequence goes on along the minus strand of JAJCYJ010000557.1, from coordinate 2,886 downwards.
CATCGGTCTGATAATCTGGGGCGCATCTGAAGTGGGAAGTATGAGTAAAGTCTTAGCCCAAAGTCAACAATTAGGCCAGTCATCTGCGGTAATAGATGAAACCGGACAGACCATCAAACTCTTTCCGGTTAAAGATATCACAGGTAATATTAAAGCAACAGAGTATGCACTATCCAAACATGCTGAAGGTAGTGATACGCCGACTTGGATTCCCATAAATGAATATGGTCAGACTTTCCAATTATCAGGTTCAGAACAAGCTCCAACTGCTGTATTTAGAAATGATTCATTTATTTCAAGTCCAGTCATGGCCAGCACCATTGCTACACCGACAGGCTTTTGGGATAAAATATGGTTATACCTTCTTTCACTTACAGCTATGGTTGGATTTTGGGCAACTATGGCTATAAGCATAGCAGATATTACAAGATTTACCGCTACACAAAGAAACCAGGTGCTCGGGCAATTTATCGGTCTTCCAGGAACCATGGCCCTATTTTCATTTGTAGGCATATTTGTAACCTGCGCAGCTGTCGTGATTTTTCCAGATGTTCTTATTGCCAATGACGCACCTTGGGATCCTGTAAGCCTGGTTGGAAAATTTGAAAGTCCGGCAGTGGTTATCATTGCCCAGATTTTTATGATTATTGCGACGCTCAGTACGAATATCGCTGCGAATGTAATTGCCCCGGCCAATGCTTTTTCTAATGTATCTCCTACACGGATTAGCTTTCGATCTGGTGGTATGATCACTGCGATCATTGGTATTATCATATGTCCATGGTGGATTCTAAATGAAATAAGTGGTTTACTTGTTTTTGTCAGTGGATTGCTTGGTCCCGTATTGGGGATTCTAATCTGCGATTATTTTATAATCAGAAAGAAGATCCTTGATGTCAATGAATTATTCAGGGTTGATGGCATCTATAGTTATAATAAAACAGGGTATAATCATGCTGCTTTGATCGCCCTTGCCGCAGGAGTGTTAGTTGCTTTGATCGGGTATTGGGTTCCAGCATTAAGCTTTTTGTACACCTTATCCTGGTTTATAGGATTTTTAATCGCTTTTGTTCTGTATTATTTGTTGATGAAAAAAGCGATCATCTCCGAATAAAAATTGTTGGTCTTTTCAAGTTATTTAATCGCTTGTATTGTGACCCAGTGACCTTTATTCCATGGCACATGAACAGTTGAGAATCCTGCCATTTGCAACCATTCTAACTGGTCTTTCAAGTCGTCTGGCTGGTCAAAGGTATTGTAATGTTCCATCAACCAATTCCATTTTTCATCATCAGAATGATTGCCTATTACAAATTCTTTCCATTCTTCCAATAGCACAGGATGAGCTGGATTCGATTTATGGATCATGAGGTCTGAAGAACAAAAAATACCACCTTCCCTGAGCGCACCATAAATTTTCTTAAACATAGATTCTTTCTCCCTGCTATTAATATGATGAAAGCTAAAGCTCGCAGTAATAAGATCAAAATGATCAGCTGTAAAAATATAATCATCAAAATACCCTTCGAAAAACGCTAATCTCGTATCCGGAAAACGCTCTCTGCAAATCTTTAACATCTCCGGTGAAGCGTCAACTAAAGTGTACAGTGAATCAGGATAACGCGCTATTAATAATTCAATCAGATTTCCATTACCGCATCCCAGATCCAGTATATTCGATGCTTTAAAATCTGGAGGAAGAAATGATACTATACCCGATACTAACTGCTCATAGTGAGGTACGCATTTGATCATGTCCTGCGTATAGTCATTGGAAAATTCATCAAATTCCAGAATGATATTTTCTTTGACCCTCATAGTTTCTGATTCTTATAAAAGGTATAAATATACTTTTAACTGGTGTAGTTAAGGATTTCGTTTTGTCCTTTTAGTTAAGTTGTATGCCTGGCACACCTGGCATGCCCCATTAGACAATGCGGATTCAGCATTCTGATATTGCTCAGCAATCGTCAGTAGTCCATTGCACACTCCCACTCAATTGAAAAAAAGAATTTCACTCAAAAGTTGCACCTCCTTCAGTTCATTTCCACGGTCGGAACAAAGAGAAAAAGGCAAAGTCCGCAAAGCCTAAATGTAAAGAATCGTATGTGCCTATCCCCTGCCCAGGCCCTGTGCCGGCGTCCACTTCCTCACACGATCATATGTGCATTTTTGCTTTCTTACGGTAGCAAGGATACTCCTGACTCCGTGAACAGTAAACTGAAAAATCGTCCACAGCATAGTATATTAATACGGCAGTACAGCAATACTGCAATACAGCAATACAGCAATTTATCAGCCGAACTATAATTGGATAAGAGGCTTTTATTTTTTTGTGGGCGAAATGACTGACTTCGCTTTTTTCTATACTTCACCCTGACCGATTAGGAAATGATGTATTACCAGACCAATAATGAAATTCTCGGGCATCTTTAAAGCGTGAATAATTCTGTGTTTATGATATGATATAAACTGAATTAATTGGACTAATTCCAATTTCAGATTGAACCAGCTCATGATATTCTTTGCTAGTCGAGTCTGAATGTGGTTTTCAATAAAGCCATCGATGTCAGTAAATTGACCTTTAATAACACTTTACAGATCTTCATTTCCTTATTTCTTTTGCTAAATAGCTCAGACAGATGTAGGCCCAAATATGACCTTGTGCTCTTTAAGAGTTAATTCAATTGTCACTCCTTTTTGACTAATCAATCTCTACAACCCGATAGATTTTAAGCTCCGTAATAAATGGTTTGGGTTACTAATAAGTTTTAATAGAATATCCATTCTTGAAAGCTTAGAAAAATCGCGGGAGTCCGTCTTGCTCTTTGCCAAGGTGCAGAGACTTGAGTTAATAAAAAGGATTTTCTTCTCTTCTAACAATAT
>JAJCYJ010000556.1 GCA_029262975.1 Saprospiraceae bacterium | reverse complement strand
TCAAAAGTTGTGGAAGCTCATGCCATCGGTACAGCAGCTTCTCTTTTCGGTGATGTTCCTTATTCAGAAGTGAATAGAGAAGATATAGAAGATCCTCGTTTTGATAGTCAAATTTCTGTTTTGGAAGCGGCTAATGCACTTTTGGATGACGCGATAAGTGATTTAGGAGGAGCTTCAAGCCGACCCATGTCTGAAGACATTTATTTTGACGGGAATGCTACAAAATGGCGGGAATCTGCTTATACTTTGAAGGCGAGATATGCTATGTATAAAAAAGATTATGCAGCTGCACTCAGTGCAGCACAAAGTGGTATTTCTTCTTCGGCCAATACGATGAGTCATATTCCACGCGGTGATGCTGGAGCGACTACCGATAAAAATCTGTTTTATGAGATTATAGCTGGCTCGAGAGCAGGTGATATTGGATCTAGAAATAGTTATCTAAGTAGATTACTTGACCCTGCTGATGAAGTATACAGAGGCAATGCTAAAACTGATGAAACAGCAAGAGGGGCGTATTTTACAATCGATGAGAATACAGCTTCAGCGAATATGGGCATCATAAACTTATACGAACCACAACAATTGGTTAGTTATGAGGAAAATCAGTTGATTCTGGCCGAAGCAGGTACAAGGACATCTGGATTTGCCATCGGATTGGGGCATTTAAATGATTATAGAGCTTGGTTAAATAGCGGTGGTAGATTAAATGATAATTTTTCTGGTGAGCCTTATTTATATGAAGCTTATGAGGCCGCTGATTTTGATGCAGGGGGAATAGAAAATCCTGACGGGATAACTCCCGAAAGAGCTTTATTGCGTGAAATAATAGAGGAACGCTATATATCTGGTTTTGGCCAATTAATGCCATTTGATGACGCGAGGAGATTGAGAAAATCTGATAGCGATATATCTGTACCTTTTCCTTTAAATACTGCTACGTCATCAGCTCATCCCGAGAGATATCCATATGCTGATGGTGAACTTAATGCAAATTCAAACGGTCCGGGCGAAGATCCAGGGATATTTACAAAAACAGAAGTAAATCAATAATACATATCATCAACGACTTAAGAAGGACGGCTGTTTATAAAAGCCGTCCTTTTTTGTATATTTCATAATACCATCTATTATGACACGCTTTATTTTCTTTTGGCTTTTTCTCTTCCTACATACTTTCGGTCTTGGTCAAAGTGAAACGTCTACGGATGTTTTGTTTATAGGAAACAGTTACACCTATTTTTGGAATTTACCGCAAGTCGTAAAGTCTATGGCAGAATCCCAGGACAAAGAAATCTTCACAAGGCAATCAACCGCAGGGGGTGCCAATCTTGGCCATCATTGGAAGGGTGAAAGAAATCTTCAATCAAGATCACTTGTGAAATCCGGAAAGTGGGAATATGTAGTACTTCAGGATCATAGTCTTAGAGCCATCGAAGCCGTGGACAGTTTAAATTATTATGTGCGCAAATGGCACAAAGAAATTGTAGCATCCGGTGCTTTACCCATTCTTTATATGACCTGGGCGAGGGAGTTCAATCCGCTTATGACAAACCCAATAGTCAAAGGATACGAAGATATCGCTGCTTCTCTGGGTATACCGGTGATCCCTGTCGGTAAAATCTGGTCTAAAGCACGATCTCTAAGACCAGATTTGGCACTGTACGACCCCGATGGCAGCCATCCTTCTCCTTTAGGTACATATCTTACGGCTTGTGCTTTTTATGAAGCTTTAAGTGGTTCTTCCGCAGTCGGACTTCCAAACAGACTTACCTCTGAAGATAAAAATGGAGAGAAAATATACCTTTCAATTATTTCCAATGCAGACGCTACATTTTGCCAACAAGTAGTACATGAAGTACTTGCTGAATACGCTTTATCGATTCTTCCAAAATTGCACTCAAAATGAAAAATCTAATACTTCTTCTCTCCATATTATTAGTTGCGTTCCAGATGAATGCACAATCGGATCATGTTAATATGTCGGATCTTGCTGTGCGCAATATTGGGCCAGCCAACCAGGGTGGACGAATCGTAGATATCGATGCGTATGATGATGATTTTACGCATGTATATATTGCAACCGCTTCAGGAGGTGTGTGGAAATCCCAGAACGCAGGGACGACCTGGACATCTATTTTTGACGATTATGAGACTGCCTCTATTGGCGATATCGCTATCGATCAAAAAAATAAAGATATAATTTGGGTAGGAACTGGGGAAGCTAATAACCGCAACAGCGTATCCTGGGGTAATGGAATTTATAAGTCCATTAATGGTGGCGAATCTTTTGAACAAAAGGGACTCGCTTCGACTCATCAAATAGCCAGAATATCAGTGCATCCGGATGATTCTGAGGATGTGTGTGTCTGTGCTATTGGTCACCTGTGGGGGTATTCGGGTGATCGGGGTTTGTTTAAAACTCAGGATGGCGGTGACTCATGGAAGAAGAAAACCAACGGATTGCCAAATGACGGAAAAACCGGTTGTATTGACCTCGTGAGAGATAGTCAAAATCCGGATATTTTATATGCGGCCTTTTACCACAGATTAAGACAACCCTGGCATTTTCACAGTGGTGGAGAACAAGGAGGTATTTATAAAAGTATCGATGGTGGAGAAAGCTGGGTGAAAATGACTGAAGGACTTCCTGCTGGTCCAACGGGCAGAATTGGATTGGCCATCTATGAGAAGGATCCAAAGATCGTAATGGCATTTATCGAAGCTGAGAAGACGGATACATTAGCAATACCGGGTAGTGGAGTTTACAGAACTGAAAATGGAGGAGATACCTGGGCATACATCAATACGTATAACAATCGCCCATTTTATTATAGTCAGATCAGAATTAACCCTCATGATGATCAGAGAGTGTATTTGCTAACGACCAGATTTATGGTTTCAGAAGATGGGGGCAAAACATTAAGAAATGGAAGTGCCGACCAGGAGGTTCATGGGGATTTCCATGCGCTCTGGCTCGATCCT
>JAJCYJ010000555.1 GCA_029262975.1 Saprospiraceae bacterium | reverse complement strand
CCTCCGGTACCATCTTCGTTGTACGTCTTCCTGTTCATTAATTCTGGTACGAAGCCATATCTTCCTGCTCCCGTTGAATCATGGAGATAACGACCGACGTGATCACTGCTATTACCTAGTCCATTAGGGTGCTGGGCACTTTTTGAATTCAATAATATGCGAGCTGAAGAGCATGCAGAAGCACCTAATACGACTGCCCTGCCTTTTAATTGATATTCTCTTCGGTCTTCTTTATTGATATAAGAAACGCCGGTTGCTCTGCCTTCATCATTAGTGGTAACACTCTTTACCATTGAATTGGTATAGAGATCTATCTGCCCACCGTTTTTCATTGCGGGAAAGATCAGTACTGATCCTGCAGAGAAATCAGCATAGACACTACACGATCTACCACATTGACCACAGTAATAGCATACACCACGGTCCTTATTAATTCTCTTTGTCAACATAGACATCCGCGAAGGAATCACATCAACTCCTAATTTTTTAGCTGCTTTGATGTAATATAACTCGTGCAAGCGGGGCTTTGGAGGAGGGAGAAAAAAGCCATCAGGGTCATTGGGACGGCCTTCGTTTGACCCATATACCCCCACCATTTTATCCAGTTTGTCATAATAGGGCTTAATGTCGTCATATGATATTGGCCAGTTGGCGCCGAGACCATCCACATCATAATGTTTAAAATCCTTGGGGCCGAACCTCAGCGAAATTCTTCCCCAATGATTGGTGCGACCACCGAGCATACGTGCACGCCACCACATGAATTCAGTTCCTTCAGCATGGGTATAGGGTTCGCCGTCGACTTTCCAATCACCCCATGACATATCAAAATCCCCAAATGCCCGATTCGTGCTGGCACCTCGACGTGGTGATTGCCATGGCCACTTTAATTGTGTCATGGTTTCCGGATCTTTGGGATCGAAGTAGGGACCCGCTTCGACTATCGCTATTTTGAGGCCACTATTGGCCAGCACATTAGCGGCCATTCCTCCACCTGCTCCAGAGCCGACGATGATAGCATCATATTCGTTGGGTGATTCAATTATCTGCATATTTTCTTTTTCTCATTAAGTTTCGAAAGATATAAAAAGTGCTGGCTACCCAGTAATCGAGACAGAACTTTCAAGAAAAAGTCAGTATAATTGAACGTTCTCTTTCATTAAAAGAACTTGAATCAAACTGAACTCTTGATTATATCGATTTATCTGCCTCTCTTTATTTATGAGTTTATTCCTGTATTAAAAAAGTAAGTGCATCCAGAATGTATTTTTCTGTTTTGACACCTAAACTCACACTACAGAGATATTGACTATGAGGTATTTTTTGAATTGGATCAAAAAAGGCAGGCTTTAAAATATAACCCAAAGCATCCATACCCAGTCCGATCACAAATCGCGGTCCTTCATTCTTCATTAATTTTTTAGTAGCCAATGATAATGCTGGAACGGTTTCTCCCGGATGAGTTGCAAAAGATGCATTTCCGATTTTAAAATACGCAACTTCTGTGAGAACAGAGTCTGTAAATTTGCGAGGCAAGACACCTATTTCTGAAAGTTGAACGAAGGCTTGATTGTCTATAGGGATCTTAATTTGTACTGTCTTTATCTTTATCCCAATTTCATTTAAGGGTTGGCTATTTTGTAAAATTGAAATAACTTTTTCTGCTAACTCCTTACCTCTATAAAATGCCTGGATTGAAGTTTTGTCTTCGTATTCCGGTTGCACCCATCCGCCAATTGATCCTTGAATAAAAAAATTATTTCCACCTTGATATGCGTCCATCTTTTTATAATACCCGCCTACATAATCTGAACTCACCTGATCATTGATGGCATCCAAAAAGGTTGGATGACAGGCAAAATTGGTCAGTGTTGCTACATTATAATTATATTTATCCCGAAATCGTAATACTGTAAGAGAGCGATCTAACTCGTCCGTTTCTGCAATATTAAAGACCCAGTCTTCTCCATGAGTTGATGTACTGTATGCTCCTTTTACCGGTCTTTTATGATGCCACGCCTGAACAATGCTAAGTGTTGCTTTTTCTATTAAAGATTTTATATATACAGTATCAACACCTGAATGTAAAAAATCCTTTCCCCAAAGACCCACCACGTCAGGACCCGAATGAGTATGAGTAGAAGTCATTAAAATATGTTCAACAGGATAGAAGGGGAGTTTTTGTTTTACAGATTTTCTAATTTCTAGAAGTTCAGGATAAAGTAATCCGATACAATCGAAAGTAAGCAATGTCAAAGTCTCGGATCCATCAAATGCTACAAATGCTTTGACAAATATATCATCATGAACGCCTTTAAAAATTCTGTTTTGTGTATGGCCAGCAATATACGCCGTATCTGTAGGGGTGATTATTACTTTAGCAGCTACCACTTATAAATTGAATTCGACCTGAGCTATGGCCAATGTTGTAAATCACAGGCATAATATGAAAATCAGAAAATGAACTTTTTTCATACTTTAAAGATGAGTGTAACGGTTATGGTTTTAACATGACATAAATATGTTCGTCATAAATAAAATCATTTTTACAAATGAAATTTTTCTTGAT
>JAJCYJ010000554.1 GCA_029262975.1 Saprospiraceae bacterium | reverse complement strand
TGTTAAGGGATAAAATATGAATATTAATGTTTCCGGTAAAAAGGTGCTTGTCCGAGTAGATTTTAATGTACCTCTGAACAAACAGTTTCAGATCACAGATGACACAAGGATCAGAAAAGCCTTACCTACCTTAAGACATATATTGGACAATGGTGGTGCTTTGATCCTGATGTCTCATCTGGGTCGGCCGCTTAAGAGTCTAAAGGAAGACGGAAGCATTAATGTGAAGAAATTCACGCTCCGTCACCTGGCTCCGCATTTAAGTGATTTACTCGGTCTTCCGGTAAAATTTGCTTCTTCCTGTCTCGGTGAATACACTCGAAAGGCCGTGTCAGATCTTTTACCTGGAGAAGTATTAATGCTGGAGAATACCAGATTTCACGAAGGTGAAGAGAAAGGTGATGAAGCTTTCGCAAAGGAAATTGCGGATTTAGGAGATGCATATGTGAATGATGCTTTTGGAACAGCGCATAGAGCACATGCATCTACTACAATTGTAGCGCAATACTTTGACAAGGACCACAAATCCTTTGGTTTTCTAATGGAAGCAGAGGTTGAAAATGCCAATAAAGTATTACATGACCCGCAACGTCCACTAGTTGCAATAACCGGAGGCGCAAAGGTATCAGATAAGTTACTTCTTCTTGAAAGATTGATTGACTTTGCAGATACAGTCATTATCGGAGGTGGAATGGCATATACATTTTTTAAAGCCCAGGGAGGCAATATTGGTAAGAGTATTTGTGAATTAGACAAACTGGATCTTGCCACTGATTTGATGGCTAAGGCGAAGGCAAAAGGAACAACGTTGCTCTTACCCAAAGACAATATTGCTGCGGACAAATTCAGTAATAGTGCCAATAGGAAGTTGGTCGATAGTATGAATATTCCGGATGGATGGGAAGGCCTGGATATCGGCCCGGAAAGTATTAAAGAGTTTGTCACAGCCATCGAAGGAGCTAAGACCATAATATGGAATGGCCCAATGGGTGTCTTCGAATTTGACAATTTCGCTGCTGGCACAAATGCTGTTGCTCAAGCGGTTGCTGACGCTACCAAGAAGGGGGCATTTTCATTGATCGGGGGCGGAGATTCTGTTGCTGCCATTAAGAAAAATGGGTTGGATAACGAAGTCAGTTTTGTATCAACAGGTGGTGGTGCCATGCTCGAATATCTTGAAGGCAAAGAATTACCCGGAATAAAGGCTATTAAAGGGGCATAAAAATGTAGGAAACAAATTCGAGGCGCCGTTACGGTCTCTATATGTTAGCTCCTGGATATGCCCAAGGTGTTACCTCTTACAACAGTTTGTCGTCGAGTTGTGCGTAAAGCCAACGTAACTCATGGCACTCAAATAAGAAGGTTAATATCGATATTCCGCCAGATGTAAAAGAGACCCTTTAACTGTACCAGTAATTTTTCGCTTTGTGCTATGCACGCGATTGATGTCCCTGCGAACAACAACGTTATCGATCATTGCAGCGGGCAAATAATAAAGCACAGTTATTATTTTTCATTTTTATTTCGAGATAGTTCCTCACTTTATAAATCCGTGGAATATCTATGGTTAAAGATCTATAACCAACATCAATTGGTTAATTTTTTGAGTTATTCAAAATGGTGACAACTCGAAAAGCCAACCCAAGAATAGCGCCAACCAAAACTATTCTCATAATGTCCCCTCACAGATCATCTATATTCTCGTAACATTTCTATCTTCATAGCTTATTTTAATATCATGAAAAGACGAGAAATACTAAGGTATACGGCCTATGTCACTGGTGCTGTGATCAGCGCACCGCTTTTGACAACATTCTTATCCGGATGTCAGACCGAGCCTATCAAGGGTACGGCTGAAGGATTGAGCTTCTTCACTAATGATGAATTCTCACTTCTCAAAGAAGTGATTGATACCATTCTGCCCAAGACAGATAGCCCATCTGCCACCGATGTAGGAGTCCATAATATCATCGATAATATGATAGGCCTATGCTATTCAGAGACAGATCAAGGTGATTTTCGAGATGGCTTTACAGCCCTGGGTGCTTATCTGAAATTGAGTTCAGAGCATCTGTCTTCTCTAAAGAATCTGGAAGAAGGTGGCGCACAAGAAGAAGTGCGAAAAGCTTATCTCGATCTAAAGCAACAGACAGTAGCATACTATCTGTCTACCGAAGAAGTAGCAACTAATTATCTAAATTATTTACCCGTTCCCGGCGAATATCAGCCATGCATAACAATGGAAGAGGTAGATGGAAAAGCGTGGGCGTTATGAATTTAAATATAAATGGAAAGGCAGAAGTGACCTACGACGCAATTGTCGTCGGCTCTGGCATTAGCGGTGGATTTGCAGCAATGGAACTATGTAAAAAAGGATACAAGACGCTCGTTCTAGAAAGAGGCAGGATGGTCAAACATGGAGACTACCCTACTGCTGGTCTTGACCCATGGGACATCCCTAATCAAAACAAAGTCACCCAGGAAGAAATAGCCCAACACTATTTCAAACAAAACCGTCTTTCATGGTGGGTAACTGAAGATCACAAGCATTTTATCAATAAAGACGACGAATATCCATATGACGAAATTGAAAGATTCGATTGGATCAGAGGTCATCATGTCGGTGGCAGGTCATTGATGTGGGGGCGGCAATGTTATAGATGGAGTGATATAGACTTCGAAGCAAATGCCAAAGAAGGGATCGCTGTCGACTGGCCGATCCGTTATAAGGATATAGCACCCTGGTATGATTATGCAGAAACTTTTGTCGGAGTCAGTGGCCAAAAAGAAGGTCTGAAGCAAATTCCGGATGGTAAATTTTTACCACCATTCCCTTTGAATTGTGCCGAACAACACATGCGAGAAGCCGTTGCTAAAGTATATCCCCACCGTATTGTTACACCTGGCCGAGTAGCCAACTTATCTACCTATGATCCGAAAGTCCACAAAGGCAAGAGGGGTCAGTGTCAGACAAGAGATCGCTGCGTCCGAGGTTGTCCTTTTGGTGCCTACTACAGCAGCAACGCCGCCAGTTTACCGGTAGCTGAGGAAACTGGTAATATGACACTTAGACCTGATAGCATTGTCCACGAAATCGTTTTTGACAAACAAACAGGTAAGGCCAGCAGTGTAAGAATCAAAGATGCCAATACTGGTGAAGAAATAGAATTCTTCGCGCGCATCATATTCTGCAATGCCAGCACTATCGGTACAACAGCAATATTATTGAATAGTAGGTCTGAAACTTTTCCAGACGGACTCGGAAATGCCAGTGGTGAATTAGGACATAACATTATGGACCATCATTATGGTATGGGAGCCGCTGGGACATTGCCAGGATTTGAGGATACTTATTACAAAGGTCGAAGACCGACAGGTTTTTATATTCCCCGATTCAGGAATATAGATAAGGAGACTAAAATGAAGGATTTTGTCCGAGGGTACGGCTACCAGGGCGGTGCCGGTCGTGGTGTAAATACACCGGATGGTGTTGTCGGTACTGATCTCAAAAATGCCATTTTCACACCAGGACCATACCAGGTACGCATGACCTGTTTTGGCGAATTGCTACCTTATCATGAAAACTACTTGTATCTCAATTTTGATAAAAAAG
>JAJCYJ010000553.1 GCA_029262975.1 Saprospiraceae bacterium | reverse complement strand
TTAGGCATCCATGGAGGAGCAAACGAACCATCTTTTTTGATTCCTGTTCGAAGCAAATACGATAGCTCTCCTGCAGTGTACTTTCCTATACCATATTCCGGGTGACGTGTGATATTTGGCGCCCAAATGTTGCCATAAGGTGCTTCATCTCCCAACATGAAATTCCCTTCTAATTTTTTGTTATTTAGATGACATTGAAAGCAAACCATCTGTGCATGTCTTCGTCCTTCCGTAATGGCACTACTATCGGTCAGTATTTTAAGAGGAGGTGAATGGGCTTCATATTGTGGGAGGTCTGAAAATTGTACATATAATGCAACTAATAAAAGACTAATTAAAAGAACACCAAGTACAATCCCTAAGACCTTTATTACTCTTCTCATCTTAAGTAATTTATTGATCCTGTTATTAAAACTTTCCTAAGATAATTAATAAACTAAATGTTGTCAAACAATAATACAAACTGAACAATTATTACGAGGATAGCACTATCTTTTTTCGCGATTCCCTACTCATTTTTTAATTTCTTGGCGTTATTATAATGACTGCAAATGAACTCTCGAAAATAGTTTTGGTTTTTATAGTCCTGTCGTGTGAATAAATGGAATTAATCGCAGGTATCCGAGCATTAACTTTTAGGTTGAACAAAATGTAAAAGCACACCTCACGGATCACGAACGTAACAGGCTATCCCATGATTTTCTACTTTGGGTATAAGTTCTTGCTTTTCCATATTTGCCGGAGACAAAGACGGACAAGTCATGCTGGTGCCATGCTGCTACATTTTTAACATCAAAATAATACATAGAATTATTTGCCCATCCTCTGTGATAATAATTTTGCAAATAGAAAAGATATTCTGCAATTTGCATTTCTGCTGATTCATCAACTTTCTAATTCAATGTCCAACCCGTCTCTATATAAATTTGAATACTTAGTTTATGATTTTTTGAAAGGACGAAAATCCTAAGATCAAAAGTTTTTGGCTTAATGGTACAAATTTGTAAGTCTAAAGAATGAAATGATTTTCTCCTGTAGAAATTCTATCAATTGTCTCAATGACAGTTGCCTCCTCAAGAGATAAAAGAAGTGATAAATATATTAATTCTTCTCTTACATTGCTCCAATATTATAGGGTTTATCCATTCTCTATTTACGAGAAAACCCGAAAAATATGAGGGTGTCAGAAGTAGTTTAAGACACCGAATCAAACCTTAAATAAATGAATTTCTTATTGAAATTATTTTTCCCTTGTTTTCTATTATTATTTGCTTGTAACCAGGATGATAACACGATGGAAGATACCATGAATCAACCTTTGACCGGAAGGCTATCACTGGATATTACAGATGCGCCTGTTGACAATAGTCAAGTCAAATCTTGTGTTGTCACAATTGCAGATATCGAAATAGATGGTCATGCTCTTGAGGACTTTCAAAAAGTATCAGTGGATCTCCTGGCTTATCAAAAAGGAAAGACATTGTCGTTGGGAACATTTGAGTTAGAGACCGGTGTGTATTCGGATATTACGCTTATCCTGGATTTTGATAAGGACACGGATGGAACCAGACCGGGATGCTATGTAGAGACTGTGGAAGGCATAATTGATGCTATGTCTTTGAACTCTAATAAAGTGAAGTTGCAATACACAGCTGACATAAAAGAGGATGCACAGAAGAGTCTGGTATTCGATGTAGACCTCAGAAAGTCCATTACAGCACAGGATGATGGAAGCGGTAATTTAGACTACAGCCTAAGCAGCCAGTCTGAATTTGAAAGTTCGATCAGGGTTCTTGAAAAAGGTACAACAGGTATTATAGCTGGAACAACTAATGCAGAGAGAGGAGTCAACGACATTATTGTCGCGTATGCTTATGCTGCGGGCACTTTCGACGGAAATGAAGAATTGATGGCAAAGGGATCAGGCAAGATTATGTTTTCCAATGCGATCAATAGCACTAAATGTGAAAATTCCGGTGCTTTTGACTTACACTTCCTGACAGAAGGTGATTATGAACTCTATTTTGCCTCTTTCACCTCTAACATTGAAGGCACAGTTGATTTCACAGGAATGTATACTACCGATGTGTTATTGGATACGCTAATTCCTTCGGTTGTATCAGTTTCAAGTGAGACGACAACTTCTGTTAATATTTCTCTCTATAATTTGATAAATTAATCTTTAGTGCTGGTGATTTAAATAGTAGCCGAATCTCTTGGTTCGGCTATTTAAATTGCTCCAAGACGTAATAACGTGCATTCAATTAAAGGCCAAACTGAACTTTATAATCTTAAATATTGTATATATTGTAGATGCGTTTACGTTTGAAAGCACAACATTGTATTAATTCGAATCATTTGAGTGCCATTTCATTCAATGATAGTCTGTGCGGTTTTCGCTGACATCTGTTAGATAACCTAATTCTTCAAAAATTTGTGTTACTGTCGTAAATTGACAGAAAACCTTTTTCTTATTATCCATTAATTACAGTATATGTTACAAGAAAATTACTTCTCGAGTGCTATTAAATATATTACAAAGAAGGGCTATGGCAATATCAAAGCCAACTATGAAGGGTATGAAATGCCTTCAGGATTTATGAGGAAAGATGAGGAAGAAGCTATTATCCCAGATATTACTGCCAGTCGAGGGGATCAAAAATCATATATCGAGATTGCCATGAAAAGTGAAATTGTCAAACAAAAGATATCCAAATGGAAACTCCTTGATACAATGGCTAGTGTGAAGGGAGGACGTCTCTTATTGTTAACCCCAAAAGGTCACAAAGCTTTTGTTCAGCGCATTATGGATCGCTATAGGATCAATGCGACATTAGTAAACCTTCCGAATTAATCAGTAAAATACTTGGTTTGCCTTCCAGCGAATACAATTGACTTAGCTGTTCTTCTATACCCGTACAATCTATTTGTTGACCAGGAATGCTCAGTTCATGTTCCATATTTATAATTCTGGATAATTTTCTGGGAAATATGTCTATCTGACCTTCAAAATTGAAATTCTTACCAAGCATTATTCCAATTTTTTCATCTCAATTTACGAATTCCTGATAAGTAATTACACAGCCGCTCATTCAGAATAATCGAAGATTTATCCACAAAGAGGCTGGTATATGTTGGTCATATGGTGGATTATGAACATATATAATAGATTGATTATACGATCTTTGCTATGTGAATTTAGAAGAACAAGTCAGGGCATTGATGATTTTGGTTGCCAGCCAAGCGAATGAAATTGACATGTTGCGCAATAGGCTTGATGTATTAGAAAAGGAGAATAAAGAGTTGCGCCGTCAATT
>JAJCYJ010000552.1 GCA_029262975.1 Saprospiraceae bacterium | reverse complement strand
AGGAGTAACCAAAGAAAAAAGTAGACTAACGTTATTATGGATAGCGTAATAGCTTTGTCATTTTTATTGAGAATGTGAATAAGAGCGACTAATACCAGTGACATTAATAAAAATAGAAATGGATACGTGATGTGATCAGACGCTCCAGATATTGATTCAAGTACCATGTTTATTGGCCTAATAATAACATGAAAAACATTGTGAATTGTGACCAAAATAGACTCAGACATTTGCATATCTACACCGGAGGTCACATTGGCCCAATTATTTGCATTACTATAAACAGCACCTCTTTGCCCTATATTGATAAATGAATTTGAAAGACTTATTCCTAGATAAATTATAATCAGTATAAGCGTACTATAGAAATATTTTTTATTGTGATATACAAGCAAGAGTATTGCTAAAGGGAAAATTATAATTAATAAAAAGCCTATGTCAAAATATCGCCCCTGGTTACTAGTATTAAGACTAATATCATATGGTAAGGTTAGATATCTTGACAGTAGATTTTCATAGCCTATATAACGTTGTATCTCAACCCGCTTTCCGTCATTTTCGATATCATTCAAATCAATAGTAATCGGAGATTCAGTTTGTTCAACTTCTTGACCAGATATCTTTGAGACATCAAATAGAATTATAATTAGTAATGGAACACAATATTTTAATAATTGGTTAATCATCCAATTAGTTATTCTCTTCTAAAAACTGTCGATAGTTTTTATCGATTTGATCTAATGTTAATACCGGTCTCGGTTTTTCTCCTATAAATAATTTAATTATTGATGTGGATTTTGTAAAACTGTAGTTTTTATAAATCCATGGAGAAAATGTTAAAAGGGCAATTACGCCACAAATTGTAAGAATTTTTAACGAATTTAAAAAGGCTGTTCTTGAATTCAGAAATGAAATTATAAGACACACAGATCCAAGAATAGATAAAGTAACACCTGTAATGACAGGGCTTAGGTGATAATCTCTGAGGCCACTTAGACTATCTAATCCCACAATCAATACAATTCCTATTGATATAGCGCATAGTCCAATGACTCCCCATATATCACGTTGATACCACCAAATGCCAACAAATATTCCGAATAATAGAAAAACACCTAATACTTTTATGGATAAGCAATACCCTAGGAGCATTCCTATAATAGCTATAGCATTAAGATCCTTTTTCGACTGAAGAAGACTCCTTTTTTCGTCATTACTTTGATGCATATCAAACATCCACCATAGCACAAATAGTATTGTCACCATTTGAAAAAATAGTAAGGCCAAATCTATTTTAAATTCAATGATGAAGTGATTCGTTACAGTAGGTGTCACTAAATACAGTAGTACAACGGCGAACGCATAATTAGATGTAAGTCCAATATATTTTGTGCAGAAATGATAGATTGCAAACAAACTTAAAATTCCTCCCAAAGCAGATATGAAAAGTGTAATCTCCGGGCTCTCGAAAGCGATATATCCAGTGGACATCACTAAGCTCCATGCATACGGTTGAAAGCCCTCTATTAATGTCCCCGATTCTGCTATTAGTTTGGAAATATTCACATAATAGTTTCTGGCATCAAAACCCAATGGATATGGGGCCTGAGTATATAAGTAGTTCATAGTGACATAGACCAGAGTAAAAAATGCGATGAACCCTCCCCAAAAATTAAGATCTTGAGGCTTTTTAAAAGGAGACCACAGAGTCTTTTTAATAAACCAATAAACGGGTTTATAATTAGCAAGGATGAGCAAAACTATCACAGCTAAGAGCACATACTTGTCAAGGAGGCCCATTGCACCGAGTATCATCATTATAAACGTGTAGATGACAAATCCGAGGCAAATGTCCAACAATGCAAATGTTGTAACGTCATTATTTTGAGGGAGCATCCTTGCCCGTAAGAGATTTCCAATTGAAAATGTCGACAGAATTAATAGATACGAACACCCTATGGTAAATACCCCCTTTCCAATGAGGTGTAGATAATTAGTATAGTCAAGAGGAGCTTTCCAAAACTGATTATATGCGAATGTAATCGAACATATAAAAGTGAGGATGAGAACCAAGACTACCAATCCATTTATTTGAAGAGGTCTGAATTTCTTAAAGGGCCCAATTTTATTATAATAGGCAGATAAAAATGTACTCAGGATACCGAGCAGACCGAAAAGAGTAAAGTACTTAAAGTGAGTAATTGATGGGATATAGACCACTTGCTTGTTCAAGTAATCAAGCATGATGATACCTATCCATAGGATGGAAAATATGATAAAAACCCAATCCTGAATGCTAAATTTTGATAGATAACTTCTAATATTCATGTTAGCGTTAGAAGGTCAAAAGTAGGGTAAAAAGACTGGATTTCAGAGAATTGGCTAGCAAACATTAAGAATACCTCAAAGTGATGGATACATGGATTAAAAAACCTAATCGCCTACAATACTAATAATTTAGAGAATGATTCTTTAACTGTTATCATTGCATAAAAGAATAAGGATTTTGGGATTAGAACAAGATATCAAACAAAAAATACCATTTCAGAATCAAAGGGAAAAGGCTTTGGTCAATATTCTTTTCACCTATAATTGGCTTAATGACAGATTAAAGCGACATTTTAAACCATATGGCATTACTCCCACACAGTATAATATTCTCAGAATATTAAATGGCTCTGATCATCCAATGTCAACATTTGAAATAAGAGAAAGAATGCTCAATAAAATGTCTGATATAACAAGGCTTATTGAGCGACTTCTGAAGAAAAAGTTTGTTCAAAAAACAATCCATAAAGCTGATAAACGACTTGTCGATATTGAGATAACTGCTGAGGGACGTGCTATACTGATGCTCATTAATGATAATAATGAAACGATAAGCCATCTGCTTAAAAATCTTGATGAAGATGAATCAATCATCCTTAATAAATACTTAGATAAACTAAGAGAGAAGCACTAAGCAATCGAAGGTGAGGATAATGAGACTTCTGCACGATGAATTCTAATGAAATATATTGCAAGAATCATAGAGACTGTCAAGTATAATAACATGCCGTATTGACCAAATGGTATTATTTGGTCTAAATCAAACCATCCCGTTTTTAGAAAGATGAAAACCCCAACACTAAATTTTAGTATTTCCACTGGGATCGCTAAGTTTTGAGCATCCATGAGGCTGGTATATCCGAATATCGAGATTGCCAAAAACAAAACGAATAGCATGATACCATAGGCACTGATATCTGAAATATGCACCAGGAGATAGTACATCAATAAATTATGTAAAACTAATTGCACCCAAGACCAGGTCACGAGACCTTCTGGAATGGATGGATCATATTTCTCATAGCTAAATACATCTTCAATGATATGGACCGGATATTTTTTGGCAACATCTGTAGGCCTCCATCCTGTCGGCATAAACCAAACTTTTAATTTGTCCACCCAGTTAGCTGTTCTCCAGCTATCCTGAAACAAAAGATATAAGTGTTGATAATTAATAATAAACGGATTCCACGTGCGGACCGGTTTCTTTACTCCATACACTGGAGGAACAGAGGGATCCTCTTTTTTAAAAGTATGAAACATTTTATCCCAAATAATAAAGATCGCAGCATAATTCTTATCGATGTATTCGTCGTTGATGGCGTGATGGACTCTGTGATGCGATGGTGTAACTATCACATGTTCAAGCCATCCCAGACGACCAAT
>JAJCYJ010000551.1 GCA_029262975.1 Saprospiraceae bacterium | reverse complement strand
AACTTTGAATGCTGGTGAAGTATACCAGGTAAGAGGAGATATTTGGTCTACTGATTTGACTGGCACCTTTGTCGAGGGCGATAAAGACTTTTCATTATTTGCCGGCACCTCCTGGTCCCAGGTACCAATTGGTTGCTCAGCGATGGATAACCTACTCGAACAAATGTATCCTGTCAGCACATGGGGTACGCGTTATGTAGCATCTCCATTTATGAACACCACCCAGGATCTGTACAGAATAATAGCTTCCGAAGATCGTACCACTGTCAAAATTGAAGGAGATACCAATAATGAAGTTGAATTAGATGCAGGAGAATACTATGATTTTCAAGCTTCCAATGGAGCATTTATAGAAGGAACCAAACCTATTTCTGTGGCACAATATATTATGGGTTCATTTTGTAACGGTGGTGTTGGTGATCCATCTATGGTCATACTTAATACTGTCGAACAAATCAGGGATACGGTCACGCTCTTTAATTCTGGCTTCTTTGCGATTGACTTTAATTTTATCAATGTAATCTGTAAGGCAGGAGAAGAAGATCTTGTCTATTTTGATGATCAAAACCTGGTGACCCAAGGTGTTGTATTCACCTCAATTGGCTCTGAATCGAAATTTGTATTTGCAACCGTTCCTACTCAAATTGGCCCACATACTATTTATACAAGCGGATGTGGGATCATCGCCATGGCCTATGGCTATGGTAATGTGGAGTCTTATGCTTATAGTGGTGGTGCTTCTTTTACTGATATTAATGAAAATCCAATACCGGAAGGAGGTTGTCTGAATGATACCATCTCTTTTGCTACAGGATTACCTCCGGAGCGTTTTGCGGTTACCTGGGATCTGGGTGATGGTACTGTGACCCACGAACATCAATTCGAACATCAATATCCCGATCTTGGCTTCTATCCATTATCCTTAATAATTGAAGACATATGTTTTGACGATATTGACACGGTCATTCGAGATCTTGAAGTGACATTAAGACAAGACATTTCTGTTATCGACGATCAATCAGGATGTGCAGGCACGGATATTCCCCTGGGCGCATTTGACCTGGATGGCGCTAAATTTGAATGGACGGGACCAAATGCATATGAGGCTGAAGGGCAATTTCCTTTACTTTCCAATATTACTGAGAAGGAAGCAGGTCTCTATGAAGTAGTGGGTAATATTTCAGGCTGTCGAACTGTTCCGGATGAAATCGCGGTTGTTGTTTTTGCTAATCCTTCGCCGTTCATTGGAGCAGACACGGTACTTTGTGCCCTGGATGGGGATCGCATTACATTAAGAGGAGGTCAATATGTTTCGTACGAATGGCAAGATGGGTCCACATCAGCAACTTTTGAAGCCGGATCTGATGGTGACTTTTCTGTTTTAGTAGAAGATAAAAATGGCTGCTTAGGAAAAGACACGATTACCCTGGTCCAACAATGTCCCACAAGATTATATATCCCTAATATATTCTCTCCAAATGGTGATGGTGTGAATGATTTATTCGGTGTATCGGGGATTGAAGTTATCGCTATGGATCTGAAAGTGTTTGACCGATGGGGTCAGTTAGTATTCAGATCGAATGCTCAAGATCAACAGTGGGATGGCATATTTCGGAATAAGCCGGTGCTTGGAGGAGAATATATTTGGACCTTGGAATTTGAAGGATATAGGGAAGATGCTTCTGTCTACAGGGAGATGAAGAGAGGCGCAGTGCTTCTGTTTCGTTGAGAAATTCTTCTGAATCCAGTATTTTAATTAAAAGAACCAACTAGTTCTTCTTTCTTTTTTCAAACAACTCATTATCCAGCATTTTCTTACCTGGAGCGTCCAGGGGGCCTTCATTCCACTGGGTATAAAGTTTGTCTACATAGACCCATTTTCCTGAATCATCTTTCTCAAATGCTTTATAACTGCCATCGGGCATGTATGTTGGTCCTTGTCCTGGAATACGACCCTGAACTACGATTAGATTATCATATACCAATCGCCCTGATGACTCCTCATATGTGACACTGGCATTCGTATCAGCACTGTAGCGCATAGCCAGTCGAGCATTCAATGATCTATTGTCTCCCGGAATATTGAATAAACCTTCTTTGCCTAAACGTACCTGATTGTCTACAAAACTTAGTGGCTCTAAAGTCTTAGCCTTTGTGAATTGATCCAGAATGCTGAATGTTAATAGGAAATAATTTGGCGAAGACTCTGGTATGGAAAGGACTTTGTAAACTAACCCTCCTCTCCATTGGTCAAAATTGATCTCGGCATTATTGTCATGAGTTGCCCTTCCTCTTGGACCGCCCATCTTATGTAGCGCATTGTCACGGGTCTGCAGGTATCCGCTATATGTATATTTACCAGCACCATGATCAACCTGCCAGGTAATCGTTCTAAAACTACTATCCATTGGATATTGAATACTAATCCAGGGGAGTTCATCAAAATTATTTTTAAAAGTTGATGGTGCTTCTAACTCTTCCGCGAACATACGGTTAAACTCTTCAGCAGCATATTTTCTATGTGCCGGGTCATCCGCATTAACCATAACGTCGGCATAAAAAGCAATCGACTGGCTATAACTTTGTAAAAAGACAAGCATTAAAAGAGCACTCAATAATATTCTCATTCAGATTTTGAATTCATTCACACCAATAACGGATAAAATTGACTAAAAATTTCAGTCAGAAGCTTATGGGAATCCTAAGGCTTTCAATAAGCACGGGAAGCTATCGAATTACGTAGTTATACCTGTGAATACAACTTATATACTGAATTGGAATTTAAGGTAATTATGCGCTTAAACCTTAGGTTTTTCAAAGGTAGCTTTGGGTATATTTCAATCACCAGGGAGATCTCTTTATTGGAACGAACCAGTATATTATAAGCATCAAAAATTTTAATGATCGATCTAAACGGGTAAAGGCAATCTCGAAGCTTTTACAAAAAGTGAACCAAGAGGTAAATTGAAAGTTGAAAGAAATCTTTCTCAGGAGGCGGAACAACATGCCGAGAGAACATTGTAGTCAGGCCTATCCGAGGCTCTGGAGTGTATATAAGATTCCAATATCTTGCCTTGGCTGATTAAAAAGACTCCCGGCATTTGTAATCCGTCTCCAATCTGCTTTTTGCGTATCATGGATAAATCCTTAAGGGTCAATTGTGCGCTCCTTAACCAAACCTGGAGTCCGAACAATTGATTGAACTTGCCTTTTACGAGACCAAAATGTTCATAAAAGAGACAGTCCGGATCA
>JAJCYJ010000550.1 GCA_029262975.1 Saprospiraceae bacterium | reverse complement strand
CTTTGCTAATTCTAATACGTCATATGTGAATCCTAATCTCGATCCTTCATCGGAAGCTTTAAAGCCTGATGAAAAACATGTTGAAAAAGCGCTGCGCCCGCAAAAACTGGAAGACTTCAGCGGTCAGCCAAAGATTGTGGACAATCTCAATGTTTTTATAACCGCAGCCAAAATGCGTGGGGATGCTTTGGATCATGTGCTTCTTCACGGCCCGCCTGGTCTTGGCAAAACAACACTGTCGCACATTATTTCTCACGAGTTAGAATCAGAACTCAGGTTGACATCTGGTCCAGTACTCGAAAAACCCGGAGATCTTGCTGGCCTATTAACTAATTTACATGAAGGAGATGTCTTGTTTATTGATGAGATTCATCGATTAAATAATGTCGTAGAAGAATATTTATACTCCGCTATGGAAGATTACCGGATTGATATTATGATCGATTCCGGGCCAAATGCTCAAAGTATCCAACTGAACATCAGTCCTTTTACCTTGATTGGTGCCACAACCAGAATGGGCTTATTAACACCCCCTTTGAGAGCAAGATTTGGTATCACTTGTCATCTTGATTATTATGATGTTGCGACGCTTGAAAAGATTGTGATAAGAAGTGCGCATCTGCTGGAAATAGAAATATCAAAAGACGGAGCACATGAGATAGCCCGGCGTAGCAGGGGTACACCTCGTATTGCCAATGCATTATTAAGGCGAGTAAGGGATTTTGCTCAGGTGAAAGGAGATGGTGTTGTTAACCTTGAAATATCAAAATTTGCGCTCCAGGCCCTTGATGTAGATGAATTGGGTCTCGATGAAATGGACAATCGCATCCTGTCGGCTTTGATTGAGAAGTTTAAAGGTGGACCCGTAGGGCTGGGCACTATCGCAACGGCAGTAGGAGAAGAAGCAGGTACGATCGAAGAAGTCTACGAACCATTTCTTATTATGGAAGGCTTTATACAAAGAACGCAAAGAGGTCGTTTAGCTACTGACAAAGCCTTTCATCATCTAGGTATTGCCAGGACTCCCGATCCAGGTAGTTTATTTGATTAACAACAGATATAAAATATTCTTTCCCCACTTAGGATTTAGAAACGATACGGTTTTAAGCCTGTGCAGTAGGTGTAAAACTCATCGGGGGAAATTGGTTACCACCGCTGCCACCACCTTTAACTTCAATGGTGCCATGTTGGCCTTCATATTTACTGATATTATCTGCCAGTGCATTTAAAAATCTTTTAGCATGTTCCGGAGTAACTATTACGCGAGATTTAACCTTGGCCTTGGGCACATTTGGTAACATTCTTATAAAGTCAATGACAAATTCTGAATGACTATGTGATATAATAGCAAGATTGGCATATACACCATCCGCCATATCTTCCGGAAGCTCAATGTTTATCTGATTTTTCTTTTGTTCTTTTTTCTCTTCAGCCATAGTGTAACGCATTTTTAGATGAAAGCTCAATATTAGTCTTTCTCACATCAATTTACCAATTGAAGTCCACTTTAGTGTTACATTAATGGATGTAGCTGACGATCGTAAAGACAAACTAAGCGAAATCCATTCCTTAAATCAATTATTTGAAAAGTCGGAATCCTTCATAATTACTCAGCTCTATCTGATTTATTGATCTGCTAAGAACGTTTTTCGGATCAACAGAAATACAATGTTAAAAAAACATATGTAAATATATAGCAATATGTTAACTACTCAATAAGAATAATTTATACATTTGTTAGACTCATTTAAAACTTAATACTGTTACAACCATTCTTAGGGATGTAAGACCCGTTACACCGATCCACTCATGATTGGTGCATAGGTCTTTAATTATTTCAGGAACCAGACTCTACGTACATGATAACCAGAACCACGCTACAGGCCGAATTAGGCCATAAATCATCATTTGGGCTAAAAGCTGAAGTGCTACTTTTACTAATTATTACTATCTTCGGTATTATTGGATTGACCTTCTGCATAGGTCTGACAGAAAGTAGTGATGCAATCTCAGCGCATCTCGACCATTCGGAAGATATACATTTAGTAACGTATGATAGACAAACTGAGACATAAGATTGAAAAGCATGGATTCGGAGTATGCCAATACATAGGCAAGAAAATGGGTGTACCCTCTTCAGTGGTACGTAAATATTTCATTTACACCTCTTTCATAGCAGTGGGATCACCCTTGATTATCTATTTGTTTACAGCCTTTTGGTTAAATATTCGCAAATACGTTACGCGACAAAAGAATTTGCTGTTAGACTGAAAATATAGCACACTTTATCTCCCCACTCACTAGGGACATTGGATCTTGCAACCATTGCACCCATACCCTCCTAACTTCTATGCATCGGGTATAAAATTCGGATTCATGTAAACCCTGCTTCTTAAATTGAGGGATGGCCTTATACACGTTGAGCCAAACACTTTCTTTTTCCATGCATCGGGTCTCAAATTCGCATTCAAGTAAATCCTGCTCTTGTGTCTATCCTGCTCGCCGCTTTGCGGTTCGCTCCACCTGAAGTCCCCCGGACTTCAGATCACGCCTCGGGCGTGATTGCGTTACGCTCATTGACTGAAAGCGTACTGGATAATATTCGCACCCATCTGTAGCGCGGTTAATCTTTTATCAGGGGAGTCATTATGTACTTCAGGGTCTTCCCAACCATCTCCTAAATCAGTTTCATACGAATAAAAACAGAGTAAACGCCCTTCCCATAACAAACCAAATCCCTGGGCTGGTTTGTCGTCATGCTTATGAATTTTAGGCAATCCCTTTGAAAATGAATACTTCTGATGATATATCTCGTGCTCAAAGGGTAATTCTATAAAGTCCAATTCCGGAAAAACTTTTTTCATAGATAAACGCACATAAGGATCCATGCCATAGTTATCATCTATATGTAAAAAACCCCCGGCGATAAGGTAATTGCGCAGGTTTTCCGCATCCGAATTTGAGAAAACTACATTGCCATGACCTGTCATATGAACAAAAGAATAGTTGAATAATTCTGCAGATCCGACATCGACAGTACTATACCTGGGCTCTATATTTGTTTTTAATTCTAAATTGCAAAACCTGGCCAAATTGATCAAGGCAGTTGGATTGGCATACCAATCCCCCCCTCCATTATATTGTAACAGCGCAATTTCCGTCTTCCGCATATCCGAATTCCAGGAAATGAGTGCAAATGCCAGGATGCATATGAAACCAATTTGAAAACTCACTTTATTCATATATTACTTATTTGGAGATAATGAGAAGATAACGCAAAAGATCATATGTGGTATATGCCAAGATCAAAGGAGAACTTAAAATTTCGTTTGTCTTTCTTTGATTACAATAATTGAGCAAATCCAAGTGAAAATGATACACTACCTACTTTGCTCTCACCAAATGTTTTGTTTTCCTGAACCGGTACTAATCCATATGTCACGCGAGTGTCCAGAAACATTCTCTGTGAAGTACCGATTTCTTTAGACAGGATTAATCCGCCATGCACCCCAAAATTCAATGACTTTAATTCGTCTTCAGTATTTACGTCGGCTTCTAATGACAGGACTAACGGAGCATTATTCGGAGGAAGAGATAATGCCTGTTTTTTGGATGGATCTAAAAATAAGGATGATGAACCTGAAATTGTTTGCTTAGCATTCAAAAGAAGACCTAAATAGGGGCCTCCATATACAGAAAATTGTACTTCCTTTCCAAAATTCAATTTGCCAAGAACAGGGATTTCTAAATAATTAAGGATCGATTTATTTTCAAACTCAGCATATGGCACAGCCCCTGCCGGCAAGAAAGACTTCAATAGCGCAGGCACCCTGGATGGCGGTAAAGGCTGGATACCACTACGAGATCCTCCCCTTCCTGCAAACATCAATTCCGTCTGGATTGACAATACACCGCTAACCGGAAAATCGAGAAAGAATCCTATACCTAAAGTCGAAATGGAACTAAAATTACTGCTATATATATTATCGGTATTATCAGATAAATTAGGAATATTTAATCCGCCTTTGACACCAATGAGGGTGCTCTGAGCATTTATATAATCGGAAGAAGCAGCCCCGAAAAGAAATAGAAATGCTATTGTTTTGATAAAGAAACTCATTCTGTTGATTTTACCCCAATATAAGAAATCTGACATTTCTGATAGTCTGTTTTTATTAGCTGTGCGAAATGTTAAGTCTTCGAAAGATTAATCAATTGAATAATAGGGAAGGAATAAATGAATATAATAATTGCGGTTTCTTTGAAAAGATTAGAAATCAGAAATTTCTAAAAATTCATATTTATAGACCTGGAAGAATATTAATTATCTCATGTTGGTGTATTACAAATTAAATTAATATATCAATTCTGCTTAAACACAGACATATCGTGTCAATTTTATCAACATCTTTTTACTCTATATTTGATAATACATGCCAGTTATTATATTAAGGTAAGAGTCTGAATAAAGGATGAGAGGGTTGTCAATACCGTAAAAGTGTGCAGGCCACAATGGCGGCTGTCTCCGCTCGCAATCGAGTGGATCCCAGGTTAACCCTTTTAAAGTCTGCGTCTATAGCCAGGGATAGTTCATTTTCGGTGAAATCTCCCTCCGGGCCGATCAACATCACAGGATTTTCATGTCTCCCCTGAATCGATGATAATTCCGGGACACCTGGTCCAAAGCTCGCTATGAATCTTTTGGACCCTGACTGAGCGGATATAAAATCTTCTAATGTCCTTGGTCTGTGAAAGACCGGTAAATAAAAATTCAACGATTGCTTTATCGCGCTTATAAGAATTTTCTCGAGTCTTTCCATATTAAGTGCTGTACGCTCTGACCTGGTGCAGATGATTGGTGATATCTCAGAGACACCTATTTCTGTTATTTTTTCCAGGAGTATCTCTAATCTCGTCATATTTTTCATAATGCCAAAGGCTATATGAGGCATTCCGGGATTTGGATCGAAACGTTGATATGACAGTACCGAGAGTTCAACAGTCTGCCTTTTGATCTCGTCTATCTCACACCGATAACGCGATCCTTTTCCATCAATAACAAAAACTTCGGCACCTCTTCCCTTTCGCAGCACCCTGGCACAATGCTGTGCTTCCTGGTCTCTTAATGTAATCTTATCTTTTATGATGTCCGTAGCGTAAAACACATTCATGTTTGGCCAGTTATATATCAGTGACAAATATGTAAAGATATACATACCTTTGGCGCGCTTGAAAAATCACAGGTTATTTACCGTG